>JALZAE010000371.1 GCA_030948535.1 Gemmatimonadota bacterium
CTTCAGGCGTCAGGCATCGGGCAGCCGCCGCGATGGCCGACGCCCGACGCCCTACCCGATCAAGGTTCCGTTCGGACGAGAATGCTCGCGTAGTCGAGCTTCCCGCTCTTCTCGGGATACAGCGAGATCTCCTTGATGCCATTCACATCCTGCCACTTGATCACGTCGGCCGTGTTCACGACGGGGGGCGAGACGGGGAGATTGAGCGCCTTGATCGACTGTTGGCCGTAGGGCAGTGCACTCAGCCGAAAGATCGTGATCCAGTCGGCTTTGCCGTCGACATACACGATCTGAATTTGACCGTTCTTGTAAAAGTTGGCCGGATACGTTTTGTCGCGAATGGTCACCGTGCGCTTCTCGTACGGCGCGCCGAGGAGGACGGCGACTTCCTTGGGCGCGTGTCCCGCGATGGCCGCGATATCCGCCACGATGGGGAGCTGCGCATCCGCGGCGCGCGGCGCGACGCCGACCTCCGAGTGAAAGAAGTCCGTGAGCGACTCCAGCGCGGCCCGCCCCTGTTGCGATTTACGCAGTGCGACGTAGGTGCCGCCGCCGGTCGCGAGCAGCAGCACGACGAGGAGCTTGAGACCGAGCAAGCTCGGCTTCGGCGGCTCGTAACCGCAGTGTGGGCAGCGCTTGGACTGGCTGCTCATCATTTTGCCGCAGGCGGCGCATTCGTTGATCGGCATCAAGCGGTGTGGCGGGAAAGTCGGACGGCGGGCACTACTTCAATACGACGGACGGCGCCACCTCCGAGCAACCTTATTCGGTGCGCCGCCGCTCTCGCGGCCTAACCCAAGGCGCGTATTATTCACCGCCGCCCCACGCGCGGCACGGGCGGCTTGAAAATCGCACAGAACGACCCGGCACCGGACACCCAACGTCTCACACCCGCCTTCATGCACCGCGAGCATCACAGGTGGTACAGCCCGTCGCTCGGCCGCGAGATGGAGATGCTCGTGCACGGACATGCCGGGGCGCGCGTGCTGGCCTTCCCGACGTCGATGGGCCGCTTTCACGAGTGGCAGGATTTCGGTCTCGTCGGTGCGATGCACGAGCACATCGAGAAGGGGTGGATTCAGATCTTTTGCGTGGATTCGGTCGACTCGGAGAGCTGGTACGCCAAGTACAAGCATCCGCATGACCGGGCGATCCGCCACGAGCAGTACGACTCGTACCTGTTGCACGAGGCGCTCCCATTCACCGCGGCGCGCAACGACAACCCATTCGTGATCGCCGCGGGCGCGAGCTTCGGCGCATACCACGCGGTGTGCTTCGCCTTCCGGCATCCCGGCATCGTCAACCGCGTCGTCGGAATGAGCGGCCTCTACGATATCAAGCAGCTAACCGACGGCTTCTCCGACGACGCGATCTACTTCAGCAATCCGAGCGACTTCATCCAGCACGAGTCGGACTGGGGGCGTCTGGACGCGATGCGCCGAATGGACATCATTCTCGCCATCGGCAAGGATGACGCGGGCCGCACCAACAACGAGCGGCTCTCGGCCGGCATGTCGTCGAGGCAGATTCCTCACCGGCTTCGCCTGTGGGATGGCTGGGCGCACGATTGGCCGTACTGGGGCGACATGTTCCGCATGTACGTGGGCGGCCAGGGATAGCTCCCGGCCGCGCACACGATGTGCAACGAGGCGACAGCACGCGATCACCGGGCAGCGATCATCGATTTCCGATCACAGATCACCGCGGGAGAAGCGATGGCCAAGACAGTCGGGTTGATGGTCGGGCGGGAGTGGTCGTTCCCTCCCGCGTTCATCGACGAGGTGAACCGGCGCGACGAGGGGGTGACGGCCGAATTCGTGAAGCTGGGCGGCACGCGGATGGACGAGCCCGTGCCGTACTCGGTCATCGTCGATCGCATTTCGCACGAAGTGCCCTACTATCGCAGCTATTTGAAGCACGCGGTGCTCGAGGGCGTGACCGTCATCAACAATCCCTTCATGTGGACGGCGGACGACAAGTTCTTCGAGTCGTCGCTCGCGACGAAGCTCGGCGTCGCCAGCCCGCGCACGCTGGTGCTCCCCAACAAGGCGTACCCGCAGGGCATCGTCCACGATGAGAGCCTGCGCAATCTGATGTACCCGCTCGATTGGGGGTACATCGTCGAGTACATCGGCATGCCGTGCATCCTCAAGGATGCGCACGGCGGCGGCTGGCGCGATGTGTACGTCTGCCGCACGCTCGACGAGCTCATCCACAACTACGATCAGTCCGAGCGGCTGACGATGATCGTGCAGGAGTTCATCCAATTCGAGCAGTTCGTGCGCTGTCTCTGCCTCGGCCAGCAGGATGTGCTGCCGATGCGCTACGATCCGCGCGAGCGGAAGTACATCGTCGATCACCAGCATCTGTCGCCCGAGCTCGGCTCGCGTATCGTCAAGGATTGTCTGACGCTGTGCCGCGCGCTCGGCTACGACATGAACAGCCTGGAGTTCGCCGTGCGCGACGGCGTGCCCTACGCGATCGACTTTATGAATTGCGCGCCGGACATGGACATCTATTCGCTGACGCCCGAGTACTTCCAGTGGGTCGTCACGCACATGGCGGATACGGTGATCCGGCTGGCGCAGAATCCACGGCCGCAGCTCGATCGTTTGAGCTGGGACGGCCTCTTCCGTCAAAGTCGCGCGTGACGGCGACCGCGGCGGCGACGGCCCACCATGGCGTGATCGCGCGCTATCACGATCTGCTGACCGACGACGTCGCCGCGGAGACGCAGGCGCAGCTGGATGAGGGGCTGCGCCGCCTCGGTCTGTTCTTCGGCGATCGACCGCTGTGCACCGTGCTGCGTCCCCGATTCATGTCCGCGCCGCAGTATCGGGCGATGCAGGGCCGCGCGGCGATCTTGCTGAAGGCGTTCGACAAATCGCTGCAAGCGGCCATGGCGACGCCGAAGCTCCGGGAACAATTCAGATTGCTCGACTGGGAAGAGCGGCTCGTGCAGGTGCATCCGCGCTTCCGCGATGCGAGCCCGACATCGCGCCTCGACGCGTTCTTCACCGAGGGTGATCGCGGTCTGCGCTTCACCGAGTACAACGCCGAGACGCCAGCGGGCGCAGGCTTCAACGACATCCTGACGGAGCTGTTCTACGGCTTCGCGGTGATGCGGCGCTTTCTCCGGCGCTATGATGTGCTCCCGCTCCCCGTGCGCCACAGCGTGATGCACGTGCTGCTGCACGCCTACGCGCAGTGGTCCGACGGCGCGAAGGACAAGCCGCGCATCGGCATCCTGGATTGGCGCGAGGTGCCGACCACCCGCGAGTTCACGATCTTCCAGGAGTACTTCCAGTGGCACGGCCTCGACTGCATGATCGGCGATCCGCGCGACGCGGAGTATCGTGACGGCAAGCTCTTCGTCGGCGGCCAACACGTGAATCTGATCTACAAGCGTGTGCTGATCAGCGAGCTGGTGGAGCGTTGCGGCGAAGATGGCGCCGTCATCCGCGCGGTGAAGGAAGGCGCGGCATGCATGGTGAATCCGTTCCGCTGCAAGATCCTGCACAAGAAGGCGAGTCTCGCCGTGCTGAGCGATGAGCGAAATGCATCGCTCTACACGGAGGAAGAGCGGCAGGCGATCGAGGAGCACATCCCCTTCACGCGCGTCGTCGAGGAGCGCCAGACGAGCTTTCACGGCCAGCGCATCGATCTCCTCCCCTTCATCGCCGAGCGCCGCGAGCAAATGGTGCTCAAGCCGAACGATGAGTATGGCGGGAAGGGAATCGTGCTCGGCTGGGAGGTGAGCGATGCTGAATGGAAGAGCGCGATTGCCACGGCCCTCGGCGAGCCCTACATCGTGCAAGAGCGCATCATTCTGCCCACGGAGCCGTACCCGAACTGGATCGATGGGCGCGTACAGATTCATGATCGCATGGTCGACACGGCGCCGTTCTGCTTCGACGGCTCGTACGTCGCCGGCTGCATGACGCGCATTGGCACGACGTCCCTGATCAACGTCACCGCCGGCGGCGGCTCGAGCGTGCCGACGTTCTTGGTGGAGCAACGATGAAGAAGCGGGTGTGGGGTGTGGGGTGTAGGGTGGGGTTGGGGGAGAGCGGCATACTCGCCTTAATCACAC
>JALZAE010000379.1 GCA_030948535.1 Gemmatimonadota bacterium
GGATGTAGAGCCGCGCACGTGGTCTCGGTTGGCACCAGCCTTCCACCCGGAGCCCCCAACCTCGAGTGCGGCGCCTGGCTCGTGCAGATGTTTGCATCGATCTTTCCAGGAGCCCCGGGAGACATGACGGGCGTGCGTCGCCGCATGGCCGGCGGCATACAGGTCGATTCAACGGAGCCGACATGGACATCGCGAAAATCACGATCGCCGACAAGTTCGCCATGATCACCGAGCACTGGAGCCCCAAGATCGTCGGCGAGCTTAATGGGCAGCAGGTGAAGCTGGCGAAGTTCCAAGGCGAATTCATCTGGCACCATCACGATCTCGAGGACGAGCTGTTCATCGTTCATCGTGGGAGCTTCCGGATGGAGTTCCGCGATCGTACGATCGAGCTCTACGCCGGCGACTTTCTCATCGTGCCGCGCGGTGTCGAGCACCGGCCCGTCGCCGATGAAGCAGTCGAAGTGATGCTGTTCGAGCCCGCCGGTACGCTCAACACCGGCAACACTACGAGCGACCGCACCGTAGCGAATCCAGAACGCATCTGATTGTCATCGCTTCGAGCCCCGCACTTTGCTCTCCTTCCCGCGTCACTCAAACTCTCGATGAGGTTCGCCATGCGGCGTTCTTTCGTTCCGCTCGCCACGCTACTGCTCGCGCTCGTCGCATGCATCACGCATCGCGTGGTCGCGCAGAGCTCGGCCGGCGACCTCTCGACCGCCAAGCCGGGACGCGATCCGGGGCAGCCCGTCGATGAGGAGTACACGCGCAAAATTCGCGAGTACACCACCGAGCCCTTCTTCATGTCGTCGCTCGTCGACTATCTCCCCGCCTCCAAGACGGTGCCGACACCGAAAGCCACACTCGGCGACATCGCCGGCGCGCCGAACAAGCTCCCGTACTCGAAGGAGGTCTACGAGTACATGCGGCTCCTCGCCAAATCGAGTCCGCGCGTGCGCGTCTTCTCGATCGGCAAGACGGAGGAGGGACGCGAGATGATCGCCGTCGCCGTCGCGTCGGAGGCGCTACTCGCGAAGCTCGACGAGAACAAGGCGAATCTCGCGAAGCTCGCTGACCCCCGCACCATCAACATGGACGACGCCGAGGCCGCGCGCATCGCCGCGACCGCGGCGCCGGTCTACTACATCACCGGCACGATCCACTCGCCCGAGGCCGGTGCCCCCACGGCGCTGATGGAGCTCGCCTATCGTCTCGCCGTCGACGAGAGTCCCTACATCAGGAACATCCGCGACCATCTCATCACGCTCATCACGCCGATCGTTGAGGTCGACGGGCGCGACCGCCAGGTCGACATCTTCATCTGGCACATGAAGCATCCGGGCGAGACGTATCCGAATCTGCTCTACTGGGGCCACTACGTCGCGCACGACAACAATCGCGACGCCATGGCGATGACGCTCAAGCTCACGCAGAACGTGCTGAACACGTTTGTCGATTGGAAAGCGCAGGTGCTGCACGACCTCCACGAGTCCGTCCCATTCCTCTACGACAACACCATCGGCGACGGACCCTACAACGCCTGGCTCGATCCGCTGCTGACCAACGAGTGGCAGATGATCGGTTGGAACAACGTCCAGGAGATGACCCGGCTCGGCATGCCCGGCGTCTTTGCCCACGGCAACTTCGATACGTGGTCGCCCGGCTACTTGATGTTCATCGCCGCCACGCACAACGGCATCAGCCGGTTGTACGAGACCTTCGGCAACGGCGGCAGCGCCGAGACCGTCGAGCGCACCCTGAGTAAGAGCGAGACGGAGCGCACGTGGTACCGCCAGAGTCCGCCGCTGCCGCACGTGAAGTGGTCGCTGCGCAACAACAACAACTACGAGCAGACGGGATTGCTCGTCTCCCTCAGCTACTTCGCCAACAATCGCGTGCAATTCCTCCAGAATTTCTGGGAGAAGAGTAAGCGCTCGATCACCAAGCCGCGCACCGAAGGCCCAGCCGCGTACGTGCTCACTTCCGCCGATCCGCGGCCGGGTGCGCAGGCCGAGCTGTTGCGGGTGATGCAAAAGCAAGCGGTCGAGATCTCGCGTGCGACCGCGGCGTTCTCCGTGAACGTGCCGGCGCGCCGCGCGCGCGCACCACGCGGTGCCGACAGCGCCCGCGCCGACAG
>JALZAE010000404.1 GCA_030948535.1 Gemmatimonadota bacterium
GCACTCGCCTTCGCGCCGCGACTGCGCGCGCAGACCGCGCTGCAACCTCCGGCGATCGTGCCGAGCGGCCGCGTGTGCACCGTGAAAGCCTTCGGCGCGCCAACGGCGACCGGCCTGGTCGACCCGATCTTCTTCGCCAACCCCGGCGCGATCGCGCTCGACCCAGATAGCAATCTCTACTCGACGTCGCCCTCCGGCGGGAAAAAAGGCGCCGGCACGGTCTTCCGGAGCACGCCACACGGCGACGTCAGCCTCCGCCACAACTTTGCGCAGTTCGATCCAAAGAATGGATCCGGTCCGCAGAGCGGGCTGATCGATGGAAAGGACGGCTACTTCTGGGGCACGACCTACTCCGGCGGCCTCGGAGTGGGCACGATCTTTCGGATTCGCCCCGGCGATACCAGCGCTGAGATCCGCTTCAGATTCCGGAATGGAAGCGTGCTGGGTCTGCTACCGGACTGCCCGACGCACAAATGTCCTTACACGCCGAGGCAACGCGCCGATATCGCGGCGGGATATCCGAGCGGACCGCCGGTGATGGCATCCGGTGGGTCGCTGTATGGCGTCACCGCGTACAGCAACAACCAGATCTACGGCACGCTCTACCGTTTCGATCCGCCGTACGACTCTACCACCTTCCACGCCGTCTGCATCTTCGACCAGCGATTGCTGGCGGACAAAGAGATGGCGCCGTTCGCCTGCAAAACGAAGGGCGGCGCACCTAGCGCTCTCCTCCTCGGCCCAGACGGCATGCTCTACGGCACTCTGATGAACGGGAATGGCAGCGTGTTCCGCGCGACGACGGGCGGCGGCTTCACCATCCTACACGAGTTCGATCTCACCCAAGGCTCCAAGCCGTACAACTTGATCCTCGCCAGCAACGGCCGGCTCTACGGCACCACGTCGAATGGAGGCGACACCGGGGGCGGCATCGTGTACGGAGTGGATACCTCCGGCAGTGGCTTCAAGATGATGACCTCGTTCCGCGTCGGGACGAGTCTGCAGGGACTGAATCCGGCCGGCGGACTCGTCGAGGCCAAGCCGCGCGGAAGTCTCGAGCCGTTTCTCTTCGGCACCACCAAGTATGGCGGCAAGTTGGGCCGCGGCATTCTCTTCCGCATCCCGCTCGATGGCGACAGTCTGAGCCTTCGCGTGCTGCACGACTTCGACATGTACACGACCGGGCGTATGCCAGTGACGGCGCCGGTGCTCGGCGCCAAGGGACTTCTCTACGGTCTCACCTACCAGGGTGGCACGTATGACAAGGGTGTGCTCTACACTCTCGACCCGATCGTCCTGAACGACAACACTTCACACGACAGCTACATCACGAGCGTGACGCGCTCTGTGGATGACAAGAACGTGTTGTTATCCGATCCGATCGCCTCGGTGTGGATCAACGCGACGTCGGCCCAAGGCGCGAACTCGATGACCGGCGGGATCACGGTGCGCGGCCTCTGCCCGAACGCGCACATCGTGCAGTTCATCTATCGCGAGCGCATCTCGGCGCAAGGAGTTGCACTGCCGGGGACCATGGACGTGAGCGCCGGCAACTACCCGCTGACGACGAGTCTCAACGACATCCACTGGCACACCGACACGCCACCCATCGACTTGAAGCCGGGCCAGCAGCGGAACGCCTATCTCGACCAGGCGTTAGGCGCGGGACACACCGTTAGCCCGGTCGTCGTCGCGATCTTCGACAAGCCAACCTTCGGCGTCTACGATGACCCAAACAGAGCGTCAGCCGTGTATCTTCCCAGCGGGCAAAATCCCGACGTCAAGCTGAGCGAGACGTGGCGCGCCACCGCGCGAGACTTCCTGGTCTGCAACTGCCAGGTCACGAAAGAGATCTGGTGGTCGCGCGAGGTTCGCGGCGGAAAATCATCATTCGCGCATATCCGCATCGCGAATCCGGCTGCGGATGCATTGAGCTGGATCAACGCGCAATTGAAGAGCGACGGCTACGCAACAATCCCGTAGAGTTCGAGGCCGCGCACGATCGCGCCGAGTTGTCACGATGTTTTTGTCCACGAACCTCAATCTGGCCTGAGCCACACCGCCCAGAGCATCACGTGCCAGATCCCACGCAGCGCGTGTACGCGAGTGAGCACCACATGCACGCCCACCACAGTACCGGCGACGATGCCGAGCTGCGCCGGACTCACGAACACGCGCCGCAGCACGCCGATCGAAGGCGGCCACTCGCCGCCGAGCACTCGGCGTGAGAGCCAGTACGCGTACGCTGCAAAGAGAACGAGTCGCGCGATGTGACGAGCGGCGCGATATGCTCGCCGCTCGCCGAACCGCTGCTCGGCGCGACTGGCCGGCCACCAAACGAACAACGCTGGAATGACCGCGAGCGCGACGCGCGTTCCATACTCGGCGTTCGGCACTGCCATGCTCGACAACAGATAGGCCGCGCCGCCGACGGCGATCGCAAGGCCGGCGCCGAGTGGATACAGGCACGCGACTACTTGCGCGCCCGTCGGCATCGCCGCGAGAAACGCGACCGCCGACATCGCTGCGATGCCGATGCGGCTACCGCCACCGCCGCGCGCGACGTTTCCAGAGGTCGCATCGTCGGTCGTCGCCGTTCCCCATATCGGATCGAGCGTCTGACCTTTCTGCCACGATTGTTCGCTGCCGGGCGCGTGCTCGGGCGTGTGCGGATCGTGCGGCGGCGCGGGTGACCGGTGCCGCGTGTGGTCGTCGTGAGCCATCTCTCGTCCTCGGCGGCGAGACGGACTGCGCAGAGCGTATCACGACACGGTGCGCAGGAGTTTGAACTTCAGCAAGGCGCGTTTGGGAATTTCCTCCCACGCGGATCCAGTCCCTCTGGTGCGCGCTCATGCGGGCGTCGCCGCGGGCGCCAAGCCCGGGCCTAGGTTCTCGAGGCCCAGGGCATTGGCGAGCTGCAATGCGAGGTCGCGCCGACCGGGATCTCGGTGAATCTGACAGTAGCGCGACCACGCGAGGAACCGCCCCTCATCGTCCAGGGGCGTGGATGCGACCTCCTTCATCTTCGCATCGAACAGCCGTGGAAAATCGGGGACACGTCCGTCAACGTCCGTAAAGCCGTACTCGCGCGCGATGTCGGAGGCGAAAAAGATGAGCCCCGCTTTTTGCCGAACCTGCGGGTCCGCGGCCAGAGCGGCGGCCGCACGGCCGACGAGGCGCGGGGTTTCGGACTCCGCGAAGTATGGATCTTTGGCGATCGCATCGCGCCAATTGTCCTCGCTTACGCCGAAATGCTCCAGCACGGCTTCCGAACGCAGGAAGCCCGGTGAGAGAGACAGCGCCGTGACGCCGGTGCGCGCCAGCTCCATGGCCATCCCATAGGCGAGGCGCGCCGAGGAGGCCTTGACTAGATCGTAGAGGATGTGCCCGCGATACCCTGCGAAATGGCCGTCGATTACTTCGATGATCAGGCCGCGGTTCGCCTCGACCATTAGCGGCGCGACGTGCCGGCAGGTGATGATGTGAGTGATGAGCGTCTGGTCGAGATAGGCGCGGACGTTGGCGAGGTCGACCTCCCAAAACCGCCGCGACCAATCAATCATGGGATCAGCGCCCCAGATGCTGTTGACCAGAATGTCGAGACGCCCCGCTTCGCTTCGGACGCGGGCGACGACGTTCGCCACTTCTTCCTCGCGCGTATGATCGACTCGCACCGCGATCGCTCGACCGCCGGCTCGCTCGATCAGCGCAGCGGTCTCCTCGATAGTCTCCGGGCGATCCATGCCCTTGACGGCGCCCACGGCGCTGCGACCCGTGCAATAGACAAGGGCGCCAGCTTCTCCCAACGCTCTGGCGATGCCGCGCCCGGCGCCCCGGGTTGCTCCGGCCACCAAGGCGACCTGACCGGAAAGGGGTAAGCTCGTGGCCATGTTCGAATGCTCCTACGCTTCGCGGGGCGAATACAGAAACGAATGTTGATTTATGAATCAAGCGGGCGCCGGAGAGAGCGCACTGATCGTGACGTAGTATCCGTCCGGATCCCGGAGCGAGAACTCCTCTGTTCGCGTATTCAGGTTTACGTGCGGCTCCTCTTCCAGCCGGCCGACGAACGTGCGCGCCCTTTTCAGCGACATATCGAAATCGTCGACGCGGAAGAACAAGAGGAGCGATGGTCCAGGTGCGTTTCATGACCTCTTCTCTCGTCGGCCAAGCGCTCGAGTCCAGGTGCGGGGGAGTCAAACAAAAGCGCATGCGAAGCATGCGCAATCCATAGATCGCGCGTCGCTGCCTCAGCGCTCGGTTAGGTTTTGCGATCGGGTCGCGCGCGCTCGTTGCTCAACTGTAATCCACTGAGATGCTTGGCAATCCCGTGTTCGAGACACCGACATTCAAGGCGAGGTGAGGTGAGATGTCACCGCTGAATCCCGCACTCGAGCCATTCCGCATCCTGATCGGCGAATGGAACACGGTTGGGACGCATCCGTTAGTTCCCGACACCACGCTTCACGGCAGAACGTCGTTCGAGTCGATCGAAGGAGGCGCGTTCCTAGTCATGCGCTCGGAGATCGACGACCCGCGTTTTCCTCGCGGCGTCGCGATCATCGGCAGCGACGAGACGATGGGACTGTGCGTCATGCTCTATTTCGACGACCGCGGCGTGTCGCGGCACTACGACGTCTCGTTGCGTGAGAATACCTGGACCTGGTGGAGAAACACGCCGGGCTTCTCGCAACGCTTCACGGGGACGTTCATCGACGGCGGCCGCACCATCGTCGGCAAGGGAGAACTGTCGAACGATGGGTCGACCTGGGAGGGAGATCTCCACCTGACGTATCGGCGGGCGACGTAGTGCGAAAGCGCTGGTGACCACCATTCACTGCAGATACGGCGCGAGGTTGCCAAACACGCGGTGAACCTCTGCTCGTGTCAACCCGGACTCATTCAAGAGAAAAGTGGCGATCGTGCTTTGAGATCGTAAAGAGGGCCAGTCCGTCCCAAACAACACATGGTCGAGGCCTATCTCGCGCATCCGTTGTGCGATCACCGGTGTCCATGAAGAGACCGAGGCATCGAGCTTGAGGCCTCTCCACACCACGACGAAAACGGCCGCCACGTCGAAATAGAGATGGGATCGATCGATCTCTCCCGATTTCATCGCGTCGATGAAAGCGACGAGCGCGTCGTCATTCGCTTGGTCGTACGATCCCCAGCCGGCCAGATGTGCGAGCTGCACCGGGACGTCTCTTGCCGCTGGAAGAATCTTCTCGATGAAGATCCGCGCGTCGCGCGCGCCAAAGGGGGCATTTCGCGCGCGCAAGTGCACGAGGATCGGCAGCCGTTCCGCATTGGCGGCCGCGAAGACCGCGCTCGCTTTCTCAACGTCGGCAGGGTTACGGAGATCGAGGCGCGCGTTCGCGAAGTGAAGCTTGAGTCCGTGCAAGCCGATGGCCTTGCATCGAGCAATCTCTCGCGGCGCATACTCGCGTAGCGGATTGACGGCGCAGAATCCGACCAGTCGGCTCGGGTAC
>JALZAE010000430.1 GCA_030948535.1 Gemmatimonadota bacterium
GTACCTGAGCACATCAATCCGGCGGCCGTCGGCGACTACCTCTCGTCATTGCCTGGGGTTTCATCCGTGCACGATTTGCACATCTGGGCGATGAGCACGACCGAGGTTGCGTTGACAGCGCATCTCGTCGTGCCCGCGTCCAGGCTCGAGGACGCGCGCCTCGCGACCGCGTGTAAGGTTCTCCACGACCGTTTCGGTATCGAGCACTGTACGCTCCAATGCGAGCAGGGCGATGCGGCTCACCCGTGCGCTCAGGCATCGTTGGACGTCGTCTAAGCTAGAAAAAGGGCGTCGGACCTCATACAGACGGACCGGCGACCGCCCGAACCATCGAGTTACGGCGCACGGTACGACGCTTGCTTTCGGTGCAACCGGTCACGTTCGCCGGAGCAGATCATGTTCGGCTTTCTAGTCAACGGCTGCGGTACCCGCGCGCATCGCGCCGTTCGCCGCGAGGTGCATTCCGAGTCGAGCGCCTCGGATCATCGTCCTAGCAAGTATCACAGCCGTATTGGCCATTCGCTTGACGCGCCGCTCCTCGGCGCGCGCATCGTGGTGACATTGCGGTCGTGGGATCCGAGATGCAGCCAATGGGCTGGGCGCATCCTGAGCTGCGGCCTCGGCGCGTTGCTCATCGCTGGCATCGCCGCCTGCTCGGTATCGCAGGATCAGGAGGTCGCGATGGGCACGAAGGACGCGCAAGAGATCAACGCGCAGTTGCCCATCGTCCAGGATCCGCAGATCGACGCGTACTTGAACGCGTTGGGCGACTCCATCGCGCAACGGACGTCACGCGCGGATCTGGGCTGGCATTTCTTTCTGGTGAATACCGGCGAGATCAATGCCTTCGCGCTGCCGGGCGGCTTCATCTACGTCAACCGGGGTCTCGTGGAGCGCACCGACCGGCTCGACGAACTGGCGGGTGTCCTCGGTCATGAGATCGGGCACGTGATTCGCCGGCATGCGGTGACGCAGATGCAGTCCCAGCAGAAAGCGCAGATCGGAGTGGCGCTGCTCTGCACGCTTACGAAGGTGTGCCAACACCCGTCCGCGCAGGTCGTGATTCAAGCCGGCGGCGCATCGATGTTCGCCCGCCACAGCCGGCGAGATGAGACGGAAGCCGATGAGGAAGGTGTCGCAAATGTAGTCCGGGCGGGAATCGACCCGCACGGCATTCCAGAGTTCTTCCAGAAACTCCTCGAGGAACGAAAGCGGCGCCCGAACATCGTGGACGCATGGTTTGCTTCGCACCCGCTCGAGGAGTCGCGGATCGCCGATACGCAGCGGCTCATCAGCGCGATCGATCCCGCGAAACTGTCGGGCCTTGCGACAGATGCTCCGTCATTCCACGCGTTCAAGGATCGTGTGCGGTCGCTGCCGGCACCGCCTCCCGTCAGTAACGGAGCCAGCACGACCGGTGCGCGCGACTCGGCCATCGCGCGCTAGGTCGGTGCGAGGATAACGAGCGTGGTCTGGGCCGGAGCGACGCTGTTGCTCCCCCTAACTACCGCGGCTCAGATGCACTTCTTGGCCGCGTTCGACCACTCCAGTTGAACGACGTGACCGCCGATGCTTCGCGTCTTCCACGCGCAGATGTCGCCGATCTCCCCGTTGTGATCATCGTACCAGCTCTGGCCCGGTATCGGGTCAGTGATGGCTTCACAGAGCTCGTGCGAGCTCGTCGAGGTCAGTGCGTCAATGAGGCTCAACGTGCCGCGACATCCAGCGCACCCGGGGTACGGCATGACCGCGTAGAAGATCTCTCCATGCGTTGGATCAGGGATCGCGTCGTGGTACCCACAAAAGGCTTGGCACGAGCGCGTCCCTCCCTGCACCACGGAGGTGCCCGGGGGGAGGTACACGAAGTAGAGCCTATTGGGCGTTGGTTTGGCCACCTGGGGATTGCCGGAGATCTGCTGAAGCAGGAATCGGCGAATCGCCGTATCCGTCACGGTCGCACCGGGCACGGGCGTGCTCACGACGACAGCGCCGCGATAGGCTCCGTGCGCGATTCGGTAGTTCGGCACGTTGTATTCGGAAAGCTGATCGATGAGGGGACTCGTGACGACGTAGGTGAAGAAATCGCTGATCTGCGTCGTGAGTTTTTTCTGCGCGGCGTTCGTAGACCACGTGCCGCCCCAGAAGATGGCGGCGACATCTACCGCGGTCAGGAGTGGGCCGCCACGATAGGTCAGAAGCGGCGGGGTCGCTCGCGCCACGACGGCTTGGCGTGTGCCCGCCGGCGCCTTGAGTGGAACGATGCGGATGGCATCCTGGCGCGACGTACCTTCGGTCACTGGCGCCTGATCGTTCGCGTCGACCTTCGCTTTGTTCGTCGGCATGGAGCAATCCTGGAAAGGGTCGTCGTCCGTCCGGTTCTTGCGCATTGCGGTAGACACCGCGCCCGGACCAAGTCATGCGCGCAACTATCTCGCCACGCGCGAAGGACTAGCCTCGTTGGAGTGGCAGAATCGGCGTGCAAAATCGTGTCACGAGGCACCGTGCTTGTCTCCGGCGGCGGAGAGTCCAGACAATTCGCGTCGGCCATGGCTTAGAACGGCCACTCGAATGTCAGGCCCGGTTTGATGAGAATCGCTCCGTGTTGTCGCATGTGATGTAGAACGACACCCATCTCAGCGGGCGGATTGCCTACCGCGCGCCGATCATGCCCACGTGGTCGGGGCTCGTGATCTCGGGGAGCGTCGGACTATTTCGCCAGCCCCAAGCGCTCAATCCCGCGCGCAGAAAATGGGCGACGCCGACCTACGACGTCGCCCATTTCAGTTTTGCGTGTCGAGAAACGACAAACCGCTGAGCGTTATCTGTTGGACTGATGACGATTCGCGACGAACATGCGAACCGCAGATGCAGAGGCGTCGATCGCGGCTAACA
>JALZAE010000438.1 GCA_030948535.1 Gemmatimonadota bacterium
CCTCCAGCGTCTGCGCGGCCAGCGCGCCGATGCGGTGGGGGATGCCCGCGGCGCGCGCGAGGAGCATGGCGCGCTTCGAGACCGGGCCTTCGCCGGCTTGGTCGACTTACTCGCGCTCTCGCCTGAGGAAATCGTCGGCGAGTTCAGCGATCGGCATCCGATCGTGCTGCTGCCTGTTCGGATCGAGACGAAGTTCGCGCGCGTGGGGCAGGGAACGGAATTGCACGTGCGCATCTTCCCCGACGACATCAGCGTTGCCGTGCCGCCGAGCGCGGTGAGCGATGGCGAGCGCGCCGCCGGACAGAACTACTGGGCCGCGCGCGCGAATCCCGCCGACGCCGGCCGCAACGCCGTCTATCAGGGCGCGTGGACTTCGCTCGCCACGGCATATGGGGCATATCGCGCCAGTTACATCGTGCGCGTCACCAATCCGGATGCGCCCGCCGTCGCGGCGCCGAGCGAGCCGCCGCTCGCGCGCGCCGATGCGCTTCCCGATCGCTTCGTGATCCTCACCTACGCGAGCGGCAACAAGATTCATGAGGTTGCAGGTCGCGCGATCCCGGACGATCTCGTGCTCGTGCCTGACGCGCTGCAATCGGACTCGTGGCTCGATCGCGATACGCCGACGGGCTCGCTGGTCGTGCCGCCCGCGCTCAAGTGGCTTACCGACTTCAACACCGCGGTCGACGTCGGCATGGCGATCCGAATTCCGCTGCAAGCGCCGTTCGACACGGGCGGGTTCGACCGCGTCGTGGCGATCGGAGTCCGCGGCTCGACGTTACCGCAAGCCGCACCCGCGCTCGTCGAAGGCCTGCTCGCGAAGCATCGCTATGGCGATGGCTGCGGCATCGCGCGCGCCGGAACGCCGACCAACAACACCGACGGCGCGAAGGCGGGCTGGCAGCCGCCGTCGGGTGACATCGATCAGCTCTTCACGATCGAGGACGCGCCGCCGGACATCGGGCCCAAGCCCGGGATGCTGGGCGTTACGGACGGCCAGCGACTCGTCGAGCTATTCGGCGTGTCGAGCGAGCTCGTGCGGCGGCTGCCGAACGCCGGGTCGACCGACATCGCTGAGGCGCTGGCGATGAACCACGCCGCGGCGCCCGGCACGATCGATGATTTCACCGGCGAGTTTCTGAAGACGCGCGTCTCGCCGGAAACGGCCGCCGCGGTGCACGAGTTTTTCGTGCGCTGGGTGACTGGGCGCGGTCACTATCCGGCGCTGCGCATCGGACGCGAGCCGTACGGCATCGTGGTGACCAGCGCGTGGGATCGCTGGGCGTATCCGCAACGCAACTTGCTCTTCGCCGCGGGCAACGACGTTGCACCCGCGCTCGCCTCGCTGATTCGCACGCATCGGCCGCGTTGGACGGCGCTGGGCAACGTGGCTTCGCACGCGGCGCAGGCGGATGTCGATCCCTTCGTCCGGCTCCTCTCGATCATCGGCTTGCTCGCCAGCTCGAGCAACTTCGTCTCGCGCACCGCGGTGTCCGACGCCTATGTGTTTGAGCGGCTGCACTTCGGTGGCGCGCAGGCCGCATCGATCAAAGAATGGTTCGACGAGCTCAAGATGTCGCGCGACCGCAGCTTGGTTGCCACCGGCTTTCCGAAGGCGATTGGGCCGGAAGATCCGCTCATCCAGTTCATCACCTTTCTCGCGCATACCGATAGCTGGCGGTTGCCCCTCGTCGACCGAGATCCGACGGTGCCGCTCTCAGAGCGCGAGACGATCGGCACATTCGACGGCAAACGAAATTTTCTTCACTGGCTCTCGCAGGCGAGCCGCGCCGATCTCGTCTCCGAGTCGTTCATCGGCGGTGACGGCAAATCGGTCTCCGCGCCGCAGGCACTTTTGTACGTGCTGCTCCGCCACTCATTGCTATCGGCCATCGAATCGGGCTCGCTCGATGCGGCGCGCACATTCGGCAGTGAGCTGTTCGAGGTGATCGACCGCGACCCGTTGATCGCCAACATCGGGCCGGCGCAGAACGCGCTTCGGAAAGACTATCTGGAGATCGATGCGTCGCGGCTCGGTTTGACCAAGACGGCGACGCCGCTCGCCGATTGGGCACTGACCGCGGCGCGAATGGGCGGCGTTCAGCTGGCGTCGAACGCACGCCTTGCGGACGTTCACAATGCGATCGCCGCGCTCGCCAGCGTTCCGACGGCCCGGCTCGAGCGGTTGCTCACCGAGCACACGGATCTTTGCTCGTATCGCCTCGATGCATGGATCACCGCCCTGTACTCGCAGCGTCTGGCACAACTGCAGGGCAATGCGCAGGAGCCGGGATATTATATCGGCGCATACGGTTGGGTAGAGAACCTGCGCCCCGCGACGGGGCGCGCGCGCATCCCGGCCGACACGCTGCCACCTGCGCTGCGCAAGGCGGCCGGCCAGAATCTCTTCGAGGATGGCGCCAACGGTGGCTTCGTGCACGCGCCGTCGCTCATGCAGGCCGTCACCGCATCGGTGTTGCGTAACGCGTACCTCTCGCACGCCAGCGCCGAGCTGCCGACGCCCTTCTCGGTGAATCTGTCATCGGCGCGGATGCGCGCGGCGCTCGCGCTGACGGAAGGTGTTCGTGGCGGACAGCCGATTGCCGCGCTGCTCGGCTACCAGATCGAGCGCGGTCTCCACGAGCGGCATCCGGGCATCGAGCTCGACGAGTTCATCTATGCGCTGCGCGATCGGTTCCCGCTCGTGGCCGGTCTGCTGACGGACATTCCGCCGGGCACGAGCGCGGAAGTGATCGAAGCGCGCAACGTCGTGCACGGGCTCGATCTCATCGAGTTCACGGTGGGGAAGGCCTTTCCGTGGGGAGTCGCCGGTCTTCCCGCGGCGGGCTCCGTCGCCGCGACGGCGATCGCCGATGAGGTCGAGCGTGCGCGCGATGCGCTCGACGCCGTCTCCGATCTCCTCCTTTCGGAGAGCGTGCATCAGGCGGTGCAGGGCAACGTCGCGCGCACCAAGGCGTCGCTGCAGGCGCTCACCGATCCGGAGGCGCCGCCGGAACCAGAGGTGATTCGCACGCCGAGGAGCAGCAACCTGCTCACTTTCCGCGTCGCGCTCGCGCTCGATGTCGATGCGGTGAAGGGTTGGTCCGCGGCGCTCTCGCCGCGCGCGAAGGCAAATGCGCAATTGAATCACTGGCTCGCCGACCATCTTCCGCCACCGAGTGACGTGCAGTGGTCGGTGCGAGATGGCGCCGGCGCGCCGGCAATGCAGTCGCTGACGACGCTTGGCATCGAGCCCATCGATCTCGTGCTGATGAGCGGCGATCGAATCGGCGATCGGTCGAGCGAGCTCGAGCGACATCTGATTCGCCGCTTTCGCGCCGATCATGCCGTGCCCGATGAGCGTGCGAGCATCGTGGCGCCGGTGGTCGGCCCAATCGATGCGGCGTCGACCGTGGTCTTCGACTTCTCGGCCAGCAGTGCGGGCAAGCAAAGTCTCGCGTCGGTGCAGCCGCTCATCGCGCGATTGCGTCGCATCATCACGCGGGCCCGCGCCGCCGATGCGCGCGACTTCTGGCGCAACGCCGACATGACGCGGCTCGACCCGACCGACCTCACCGGTTCTGCTACGGGCGATGCCAGACTCGTCGGGTTCAAAGATCTCACAAAGCGCATCGACGACGCCGCCACGACGCTCACCGCGGCCGCCGCCGCGCTCACCGCCGCCCTCGCGACGCTGGCGCCGCTGCGCACCACGCTCGAGGGCGACGCGTCGACGGTGAGCAATCCGGCCTGGGTGCCCGCGCTCGACACATTGCGCGCGGCGCTCTTCGACGCCGAGCCCTACGGTCTCCCGGAAGCACTACCGGCCGACGGCGTCACGGTGAGCCGCGTGCTGATCGACACGCTCATCACTCAGGGACTGGCCGTCGGGAAGTTGATCGAGCAGCGGCTTGCCGAGGCCGCATCGCTCCGCGCCACGGCGTTCGCCGATCCGCTGCCGGCGGGTGAGCCCGCACGCTCGCGCGAGGTTGGGCGCCGCAACGACGTTCTGCGACGGCGCTATCTCGATGCGGCGCGCGCGCTGTTTGGCCCGGCGTACACGATCGTGCCGCTTTTCCACTTGCAGCCCGACCAATCGAGCGAGCTCGTGCAGGCGCTTGCCGCGCCCGTCACCGCAGATGCGCTCGCTATGGAGGAATGGCTGCACTCGGCCGCGCGCGTTCGGCCGAGGGTGGGCGAGCTCACCTGGGCGGTGGCGGCGACGCGTTGGATGGAACGGCCGATCACCGATCCCGCCATCGCGCAGCTGCCGCACGTGCCCGCAGGCGTTCCCTGGATCGGCGCGAAAATTGGCAATGCGCTGCCGCGTGGAGAATGGCTATCGCTCGCGCTGTTCGGCGCGCCGTTTCTCACCAAGCCGGTGGTCGCCGCGCTGATGCTCGATGACTGGACGGAAAACATCCCGACCGCGCGCGAGACCACCGGAGTCTCGTTCAACTTCAATCGGCCGAATGCCGTCGCCCCGCACGCGGTACTCGTCGCCGTCCCTCCGGTGTTCCGCGGAAATTGGGAATGGGAAGATCTCGTCGGATCGGTCAACGAAGCGCTGAATCTCGCCAAGGTGCGCGCGGTAGATCTGGACCAACTGATCGATCGCGAGGTGGACAAGAATTCGCCGCAAGGGGACTACTTCCAGCTGCTCCCCGCGATCCTGACCGAGTTCAGCCAATCGCGTTTCGCGCATCTGACGTACGCCGGCACCGTCGCCGCGGCGCTCGCGAAGGTGGTGCGATGATCATGGTTCGAGGAGAAGACTCGTGCCGCTGAGCACCAAAGTCGCCGCGGCCTACAACTACTCGCTCGTGCCGCGCGAGCCCGTACCGATCATTCGCGGATGGAATCGCCTGGAGGGCCGGCCGCGTAACGCCGACTTCGAGCGCAGCCTGCGCGCCGAAGTGCGCGATCCGCTGTGGTTCCTCACGCGTCAGTGGCAGTACGGCGAGTTCGAGGGGGAAGACGCGGGCTCGCCGATCGACGCACGCGTGGCGTACACCACCGCGCCGCTCGATCGCTTCGTCGTGGGCGCGAGCAATGAGGCGTACGATCCGACGACGCCGCTCGAGGTAACGGTTGCCCGCGAAGCGATCGCATTCGACTTGACGCTGCACATGCAAGCGTCGCGTGTCTTCGAGCGCATCCTTCGCGACGCACTCGTGCCGAACCGATTCAAGGACTACGTCGCCCGATTTCCGCTCGTCTACGCGACCGCGGTCTCGGGTGCCGACACCAGCGATGCCGCCGCGCTCTTCGAGACCGGCAAGGCGTTCCTGTTCGATGCGTCGGCGGTGATCGGTGCGGTGCGCGACGGCTCGCACGCCGGAATCGTCGCCGGCTTTCCTCTCATTGGCGGGCCCGAGATCGCGACACTCGAAAAAGCGGGGACCGAGCTCGTCGACTGGTTCGAGCGAACCTATGGCGCCCCGCGCACCGCGCCTTCCACGTGGCGCGCCGATCGGCTCGGCTACTCCTTCGCCTGCTCGGCCACGAACATCGGCATGGACTTCGTCGCCGATGAATTCCGCGGCGGGTCGCTCGATTGGTACGCGTTCGATGGCGCGCGCGCCGAGCAGCCGGGTGCGGCGGTGCCCGTCGCGCTGTCGTTTCTGCCGACCGCCATCGAGTTCGCCGGCATGCCAAGTCCACGCTACTGGGAGATCGAGAACTCGCGGACGGAGTTCGGTCACCTCGACGTGCACACCAATGATCTCGCCAAGCTCGTGCTCGCCGAGTTCATGCTGATCTACTCCAACGATTGGTGCCTGCTGCCCCTCGAGCTGGAGGTTGGCAGCTTCACGCGCGTCGAGGGAATTCTCGTCACCGACGTCTTCGGCGATCAGACGATCGTGCGCGCGGCGGATCGCGGTCGTGATGAAGATTGGCGGCGCTGGTCGATGTTCCGCATGACGGGCGACGACATCGCGGAGCCGGGACTATTACTCGCGCCGGCCTTGACCGCCGCGGTCACCGCGCCCGTCATGGAGCAAGTGCAGTTTCTGCGCGACGAGATGGCGAACATGGTCTGGGCTGTCGAGCAGCGAGTCATGTCGCGACTCGGCGAAGCCTTCGATCCATCGGTCGGCGCGCCGGTGCCCGCGGAGCCGCCACCGACCGCCGCGCCGACGCGATACCTACTGGGCACGGAGGCGCCGTTCAACTGGCGTCCCTTTATTCCCGTGCATCTGCCCGGCTCCCTTCGCAGCATTCGGTTGCAGCGCGGCAGACTTCCCGATCAACCGCTCCAGACGGCGGGCACCATTCTTCGTGTACCCGGTCCGTACTTCATCGCGGAGGAGGAGGTGCCGCGCGCGGGACGCCTCGTCGATCGCTCGTTCAAGCGGGCGCGATGGATCGACGGGTCGACCTTCCTGTGGGTCGGCCGGCGGTCGAGCACCGGACGCGGTGAGGGGTCGAGCGGCCTCGTCTTCGATCACATCGTCGAGACGCGGCCGCACGTGAAGTAGCGACGTCGTCCGAATTTGAACGCGAACACTTTTCCCGGGCTCCAACGGGTGACCTCCGACTGGCAACCGATATTCGATTTTCTCGAGCACGAGGCGCGCTTTCAGGCTGCCGCGGCGACCGCGACCGGCGCGGCCGCCGCATGGTGGCTCAAGGGATTGCTCGCGCCGGGGAAGGAGGCGCCGCCGCTCGCCCATCCGACCGCGAGCAAGGTAGCCGCGTCACTGCTCGCCCTCACCGCCTTCCTCTTCCTCGTGACCGAGGGACGCATCTCGGCGCACTACGGACAGCTGGCGCGGCATCTCGCGCTGCATGAGGAAGTGCCGCGCGCGTTCCTGGCCGTGCTCGTGAGAGACGTGCACGACTCCGACGTGCTCCTGGCCTGGTGGCCGTACTACGCGGCGCGCTTCCTTCTACTGGTTGTGGCGGCGATCGTGGTGTCGTCGCTCTTCTCCCGCTCCACGACTCGGCGCGACGGGCAAGCGCGAAGCTGAGCGGCAGCTGCGCGAATGCCTCAGTGCTGCCGCCGCGCCCGCGTGAGCGCTCGATCGAGCGCGTTCGCGAACGCCTGCTTTTCCCGCGGACCGTACACGGCGTGCCCACCGGTCTCCACGCCGGCGCTGCGGAGTCCGTCCATGAAATTTCGAACCGATAGCCGCTCGCCGATGCTTTCCGCCGTGTATTCTTCGCCGCGCGGATCGATCACCACGACGCCCGCGGGAACGAGGAGCGCGGCGAGCGGAATGTCGGCGGTGACGGCGACGTCCCCAACGACGGCATGCTCCGCGATGTAGCGATCGGCCACATCGGGTCCGCCGTCGACGCGCACCGCGGACACGAGTGGGGAGCCGAGCGGGAGTTGCAGGCGCTGGTTTGCGACGAGAATCGTCTCGAGCTGGAGGCGCTCGGAGGCTCGGTAGCACACCTCTTTCACATCGCGCGGCGCGGCGTCGGCATCGAGCCAGAGTTTCATCGGGTGGGAAATCGGCGCAGGGGTGAGTTCATCGGCGAACGCGGCACCCGAAGATATCATTTCGGTGAATAGGACACGCGACGAAATGTCGCTTCAACGCTCAGCGCGGACACTTTCATCATCAGTTGGCAATGACCTCAACGATTCTCCTGCTCACTTCCGCCGATGCGCCCATTCTCGACCGTGTGGCGCCCGGCGTGTTCGACTCTACGATTTCCCGGCGCTGGACCGCCGAATTTCTCGCCGATCCGCGTCACCATCTCGCGGTCGCCATCGAGGATGACGTCGTCGTCGGCATGGCGTCGGCGGTGCACTATGTCCACCCGGACAAGGCGCCGCAGCTCTTCATCAACGAAGTCGGTGTCGCGCCCACGCATCAGGGTCAAGGACTCGGCCGACAGCTCCTCGAGCGATTGATTCAACTCGCGCCGGAATTGGAATGCACGGAGGCGTGGGTGCTGACGGATCGGGCGAACCTGCGAGCGCAGCGGCTGTACGAGAGCGTCGGCGCGATCACACCCGCCGAGGATTGCATCATGTACACGATCCCCGTCGACGTCGGTTGACCCTGCCTTCGGCAGGCACCGCGATCTCCTCCGTACGAGGCGGCAGGGACAATCGGCGGATTGTCCCCGCCGTGCGCGGCTACGGACTCTCCTCTTCGCCCTCGACGCCGAGTCCGTCGGCGATCCGATTCGCGAAGGCGAAGTACGCGGTGATCGCGCAAATGTCGTGGATCGCCCGGTCATCGAATCGCGCCGCGCGCAGCTTTCGAATGTCATCGGCGTTCATCATCCCCGACCCGCGCGTGAGCTTGACCGCGTAGTCGAGCATTGCTCGGTCGGCCGCCGACAGCGGGGCAGTTGTGTGATTCTTCACCACGGCGGCGACGAACGTCTGCTGGTCGCCGTCGCGCCATCCTTCCACACGCATGATGCGCCGGATGCCGGCCACGTGCTGGTCCGTGCAGTAGCGGCAGTTGTTCGACGAGGACACCGTCAGTGCGATGAGCTCGCGCTGAAATCTGCTGAGCGGACCGGGTCCGCGCATTAGCTCGGCGTAGAGCTCATAGTGATGCCGCATCACGCGCGCATGCACGCCGTGAATGCGAATGACACTGTCGCGGTCCGGAACGCGATCACCCTGCGGGATCTGATCTTCCGGCACGTACCGGACGTGAGCCATGGCTTGTGCGGCGCTCCTCGGTGAAGATGTCGCGGCGCGATCATGCGAATAGCGCGCCGCGCCTTCATCAGAAGGGCAGCTTGTACTCCGGCGGCGTGACCTTGTTGAGTCGCAGGTACGGGACGGTCTGGCCCAGCGTCCATGTCCCATGCTCGCGCGACATCTCCATCCATTTCCAGGCGGGCGCGGCCGGCTGTCCGAACATCGCCACCGATTTCATCAGCGTCGCGTCGTTGGCATCGCGCAGGGCGCCGATCGCGTAGTCGAACGTCGCCATCGCGTATGCGCGCAGCGCCGCCTTGTTCGTGAAGATCATCGTCGTGTCGCGCTTCACGGGCGGCTCCTTCAATCCGCGCAGGGCTGTCGCGGCGACCTCCGCGTGCGTGCTGATCAGATGGTCGAATTGTTGAGCGAACGTCCGGACCCCAGGGGTCGGCATGAATCCCATCGCCGACTCCGGCATGGCATCGACGTAGGCCAGCACATTGGACTTGCTCCGCTCCCAATCGGCGAGCATGTCGGCTTTGGGCAGCATGGCCTTTCCGCCCTGGGCCGGCGCGGTAGGCGCCACCAGTGCGGCCAACGCGAGACAGCTGAGGAGTCGGCGCATGACGAGAGTCCTTCGAGGGTGATCGATCGCGAACGACGGGCGGTTCGAAGTTGGCCCCGCTCGCCTCGCCGTGCAAGGCTGCGCCCTTCAATTGTCTTCTCGGTCCGGCCATATTTGCGGCACATGTCGAACGATCAAATCACGTTGCTCGATGCGCGCGCGATGGACCGCACGTTGCGCCGCATGGCAGAAGAAATCGTCGAGCTCAACGACGGAGTCGACAACCTCATTCTCGTCGGCATCCAACGGCGCGGCGTCCAGCTCGCTGACCGGATGGCGCGCGTGATGAAAGAGCGCGAAGGGGCCATCGTGCCGCGCGGTGCGCTCGACATCACACTCTACCGCGACGATCTCCAGACGGTGGGGCCGCGTCCCGTGGTCGGACCGACCGATCTGCCCTGGAATCTCGAGGGCAAGCGCGTCGTGATCGTCGACGACGTGCTGTACACCGGCCGCACCGTGCGCGCCGCGCTGGATGAGCTGGCCGACTTCGGCCGGCCCGCGCGCATCATGCTCGCCGTGCTGGTCGATCGGGGCGGACGCGAGCTTCCCATCCGCGCCGACGTCGTCGGCAAGACGGTGGAGGTCGGTGAGGCGCAGCGCGTCGAGGTGCTCGTCGAGGAGCTGGATAAGCGCGACGCCGTCGTGCTCGTGAAAGCGGGATCGGTCACGTGACAAGTGCTCTGGGCAAGGACCTCCTCGCCCTCGAGCCCCTGTCGGCCGATCAGATCCGCCTCATCCTCGACACTGCCGAGCCCTTCAAGGAGATCAGCGAACGCGCCATCAAGAAGGTGCCGGCGCTGCGCGGGCAGACCATCGTCAATCTTTTCTTCGAGGCATCGACGCGTACGCGAATCTCGTTCGAGTTCGCGGAAAAGCGTCTCTCCGCGGACACGGTGAACGTCGCGTCGAGCGGCTCGAGCGTGTCGAAAGGTGAGACGCTCGTCGACACCGCTCGCAATCTCGAGGCGATGCGCATCGACATGGTCGTGATTCGCCACGGCGCGTCCGGCGCCGCGCGATTTCTCGCGGAACGAATCGAATCGAAAGTGATCAACGCCGGCGACGGCACGCACGAGCATCCGACGCAAGGCCTGCTCGATCTGCTCACGCTGCGCGACCACTTCGGTGATCTGGCCGGGCGCCGCATCTGCATTTGCGGCGACGTGCTGCACTCGCGCGTCGCGCGCTCGAACATCTGGGGACTCCAGAAGCTTGGCGCCGAGGTCGCGGTCTGCGGTCCGCGCTCGCTCTTGCCCAACGCGATCGACGAGTTCGGCGTGAAGGTGTTCAATCGCATCGAAGAGGCGATCGAGTGGGCCGAAGCGCTGAACATCCTGCGACTGCAACTCGAGCGCATGCAGGCCGGCTACATTCCGTCGCTCCGAGAATACAACCGCGTCTTTGGCGTCACGCGCGAGCGACTGGATCGCGCGCCCGGTGACGTGCTCATTCTCCACCCGGGTCCGATGAATCGAGGCGTCGAGATCGACTCCGATGTCGCCGACGGCCCGCACAGCGTCATTCTGGATCAGGTGACGAACGGAGTCGCCGTGCGCATGGCGGTGCTCTATCTCCTCGCCGGTGGCCGGCCCGAGCTGGCCGAGGCCGCCAAGCACGGAGCCACCTCGTGAGCACGGCGCGTCCGGTGCTGCTCACCGGCGGACGGCTGATCGATCCGTCGCAGAAGCTGGACGAAACCGGTGACCTGCTGCTCGTGGATGGCACAGTCGCGCAGCTCAAAGGCTCGATCGGTGCGCCCGATGGCGCGACGGTCATCGACTGCGCCGGCGCTATCGTCGCGCCCGGCTTCATCGATGTGCACTGCCATCTGCGCGAGCCCGGTCGCGAGGATGTCGAGACGATCGGCACTGGGGCGCGCGCTGCGGCCGCCGGCGGATTCACCGCCGTGTGCGCCATGCCCAATACCGATCCCGTCACCGACAATCAAGCCGCCGTCGGCTTCATCATCCGACAGGCGATGCGCGCGGGCGCGGCGCGCGTATATCCGATCGGCGCGATCTCCGTCGGCCAACGCGGCGAGACGCTCGCCGAATTCGGCGAGATGTTCGCCGCCGGCGCGGTCGCCGTCAGCGATGATGGCAAGCCCGTGGTCAGCGCGCACCTGATGCGCACCGCGCTCGAGTATGCGCTGACCTTTGGCATTCCGGTCATCGATCACTGCGAGGAGCCGACGCTCGCCCACGGCGGCTCGATGAACGAAGGCTTCGTCTCGGCTCGGCTCGGCCTCAAGGGAATTCCGGCCGAGGCGGAAGAGATCATGGTGATCCGCGACATCCTGCTCGCGCGACGTACGGGCGGCCATGTGCACTGCGCGCACATGAGTACCAAGGGCTCGGTCGAGCTCATCCGCTGGGGAAAAGAGCGCGGCATTAACGTGACGGCCGAGGTGTGCCCGCATCATCTGACGCTGACGGAAGACGCCGTCGAAGGCTACGACACCCACGCGAAGATGAATCCGCCCCTGCGGACGCAGAGGGATGTCGATGCGTTGCGAGAGGCGGTGCGCGATGGAACGATCGATCTCATCGCCACCGATCACGCGCCGCATCACTATGACGCCAAGGAGCGCGAGTTCGCCGATGCGCCGTTCGGCATCGTCGGACTGGAGACCGCGCTCGCGCTCGCGGTGACCGATCTCGTTGGAGACGGTGTGCTCGACTTCGCACAGCTCGTCGAGCGCATGTCGTGCGCGCCGGCGAGAATCTTCCATTTGCCCGGCGGAACGCTCGCAACGGGCGCCGTGGCGGACGTTACCGTTTTTGATCCGACGCGTAAATGGATAGTGGATCCGACAGCGTTTCTCTCGAAGGGACGCAACACGCCATATACCGGCCGCGCACTTCGGGGC
>JALZAE010000442.1 GCA_030948535.1 Gemmatimonadota bacterium
ATGTCGTGGGTCGCGAAAGAGGCGACCGGCTTTCCACGCGAGCGCGTGCTCGGCATGGCGGGCGTTCTCGACACCGCCCGCTATCGCAGCTTCCTCGCCGAAGCGATCAACGTCTCGGTCCAGGACATTCAGGCGATGGTGCTCGGCGGACATGGCGACACGATGGTGCCGCTGATCTCGACCACGACCGTGAGCGGCATCCCGATCACTAAATTCATCGACCGCGCGAAGCTCGACGAGATCATCGTGCGCACCCGCAACGGCGGCGCCGAGATCGTGAAGTACTTGAAGACCGGGTCGGCGTACTACGCACCGTCGGCGGCCGCGGTGCAGATGTGCGAAGCCATCGCGTTCGATCTCAAGCGCGTGCTGCCGTGCGCCGCGTGGCTCGAGGGCGAGTACGGGATGAAGGGACTCTTCCTTGGCGTGCCGTGCAAGATCGGACGCGGCGGGCTGGAGCAGATCATCGAAGTCGACCTCGCGGACGACGAGCGTGCGGCGCTGCAGAAGAGTGCCGACGCGGTGCGGGAGCCGATGGCCGCCGTGAAGCTCTAGGCGCGCCGGCGCGCGCGGAGGACGGCGATGCGGCTGACGATGTTCTGGCGCTCGACGATCGGCAAGAAAATCGTGATGGCGGTGACGGGGCTCATCTTCGTCGGCTTCGTCATCGGTCATCTGAGCGGGAACCTGCTGGTATTCCGCGGCCCCGAAAAGATCAACGCGTACTCGGCATTTCTCCATTCGCTCGGCGGACTGCTGTGGGTCGTCCGTGTCGTGTTGCTGGTGTCGGTGATCCTGCACGCGACGGCGGCGTACCAGCTCACGGCGCTCGCGCGCGCGGCGAGGCCGATCGGCTACGCCGAGTACGCTCCGCAGGTGTCGACCTTCGCGGCGCGCACGATTCGCTGGGGCGGCACGCTGATTCTCGTCTTCGTGATTCTGCATTTGCTGCACTTCACGACGGGCACGCTGCAACCGGTGCCCTTCAGTGAGCACGACGTGTATGCCAACGTCGTCGGCGCGTTCCGCATCTGGTGGGTCGCCGCCCTCTACATCGTCGCCATGATCGCGCTCGGCCTGCATCTCTATCACGGCGCGTGGAGCAGCTTCCGTACGCTCGGGGCAATTCGGCCGTCGGCGCATCCGCTCAAGCGCACAGTCGCCGCGGCGGTCGCGGTGCTTGTGTGGCTCGGCTTCACGCTGGTGCCGGTCGCAATCCTCATTGGATACGTGAGGTAGCCGACCGTGATTGACCTGCGCGCAAAGATTCCCGCCGGCCCACTCGAGCAGAAGTGGGATCGCCACAAGTTCGAGCTCAAGCTCGTCAACCCGGCGAACAAGCGGAAGCACAACATCATCGTGGTCGGCTCGGGTCTCGCCGGCGGCGCGGCCGCCGCGACGTTGAGCGAGCTCGGCTATCAGGTGAGCTGCTTCTGCTTTCAGGATTCGCCGAGGCGCGCGCACAGCATCGCGGCGCAGGGCGGGATCAACGCGGCGAAGAACTATCAGAACGACGGCGACTCCGTCTTCCGTCTCTTTTACGATACGATCAAGGGCGGCGATTTCCGCTCGCGCGAGGCGAACGTGTACCGCCTCGCGCAGACCAGCGTGAACATCATCGATCAGTGCGTGGCGCAGGGCGTGCCGTTCGCGCGGGAGTACGGCGGGCTTCTAGCGAACCGGTCGTTCGGCGGGGCGCAGGTGTCGCGCACATTCTACGCGCGCGGCCAGACGGGACAGCAACTGCTGCTCGGCGCGTATCAGGCGCTCGAGAAGGAAGTGTCGAAGGGCGGCGTGACGATGTATGCCTACCGCGACATGCTCGACCTCATCGTCGTCGAGGGGCGCGCGCGCGGGATCATCACGCGCAATCTGCGAACGGGCGAGCTCGAGACGCACATCGCCGATGTCGTCGTGCTCGGCACCGGAGGGTACGGCAACGTCTTTTATCTCTCGACCAACGCGAAGGGCTCGAACGCGACGGCCATTTGGCGGGCGTACAAGCGCGGCGCGGCGTTCGCGAATCCGTGCTACACGCAAATTCATCCGACGTGTATTCCCGTCAGTGGCGAGCATCAGTCGAAGTTGACGCTGATGAGCGAGTCGCTCCGCAACGACGGCCGCGTCTGGGTGCCGAAGAAGGCCGGCGACAATCGCGCGCCGAACCAGATTGGCGAGGAGGACCGCGACTACTACCTCGAGCGGAAGTATCCGAGCTACGGAAATCTGGCGCCGCGCGACATCGCGTCGCGGAGCGCCAAGGAAGTGTGCGATGAAGGGCGGGGCGTCGGGCCCGGCGGCCGCGGCGTCTATCTCGATTTCGCCGACGCGATCAAGCGGCTGGGCGCGCAGAAGATCGCGGAGCGATACGGCAACCTGTTCGAGATGTACCAGCGGATCACGGACGAGAATCCGTACAAGGTGCCGATGCGGATCTATCCGGCGGTGCACTACACGATGGGCGGGCTGTGGGTCGACTACAATTTGATGAGCACGATTCCCGGACTCCACGTGATCGGTGAGGCGAATTTTTCCGACCATGGCGCGAACCGGCTCGGCGCCAGCGCGCTGATGCAGGGGTTGGCCGACGGATATTTCGTGCTGCCCAACACGATCAACGACTACATCGCGACGAACAAATTTGCAGCGCTCGATGAGAACTCGGCGGTCGTCAAGTCGGTGCGCGCCGAAGTCGAGGCCAGACTCGCGAAGCTGATCGCGGTGAAGGGGAAGCGGACGATCGCCTCCTTCCATCGCGACCTCGGCCACATCATGTGGCAGAAGTGCGGTATGTCGCGCAACGCAACCGGTCTGCGCGAGGCGATCACCGAGATTCGCGAGCTACGCAGCGCGTTCTGGCGCGACGTGATGGTGCCGGGAACGGGGATGGAGTTTAATCAGTCGCTGGAGCACGCGCACCGCGTCGCCGACTTTCTCGAGCTGGGCGAGCTGATGTGCATCGACGCGCTGCATCGCGAGGAGTCATGCGGCGGACATTTCCGTGAGGAATTTCAGACGGAGGATGGCGAGGCGCTGCGCGACGACGAGCACTTCGCCTACGTGGCCGCGTGGGAGTACGCGGGCGAGAGCACGTCGCCCGTTCTCAACAAGGAGCCGCTGACGTTCGAGGCGGTGAAGCTCAGCCAGCGGAGCTACAAGTAATGCGCTTCACCCTTCACGTCTGGCGGCAGGCGTCGCCTACCGCCGCGGGCAAGATGGCGAGCTACGACGCGCCGGAGATCAGCTCCGACATGTCGTTCCTCGAGATGCTCGATGTCGTCAACGAGCGATTGAGCGAGCGCGGCGAGGACCCAATCGCCTTCAGCCACGACTGTCGCGAGGGGATTTGCGGCTCGTGCGCACTGATGATCAACGGCGTGGCGCACGGGCCAGTGGCGGGGGCCGCCGTCTGCCAGGTGCACATGCGCAGCTTCGCCGACGGATCCGATATCTACATCGAGCCGTGGCGCGCGCGGGCATTTCCAGTGATCAAGGATCTCGCCGTCGACCGGAGCGCGCTCGACCGCATCATCGCGGCGGGCGGCTACATCTCCGCCGGCACCGGCGGCCCGCGCGACGCCAACACGATCCTCGTTCCGAAGCAAAGCGCCGATGATGCGATGGATGCCGCCGCGTGCATCGGCTGCGGTGCCTGCGTGGCGGCCTGTCCCAACGGCTCGGCCTCGCTCTTCACCGGCGCGAAGATCTCGCACCTCGGCCTATTGCCCCAGGGCCAGCCCGAGCGCTATCGCCGAGTGCTGTCGATGGTAGCGCAGATGGATCTCGAGCACTTCGGCCACTGCACGCTGTTCGGCGAATGCCAGGACGCGTGCCCGAAGGAGATCAGCATCGACACGATCGCGCGGATGAATCGGGACTACCTGCGCGCGACGGTGGCAGTGCGCGAGGAGAAGAAGTACGCAGGGACCGGTTGAGCGGGTACGGGGTGTCGGGTGTAGGGTGGTTATGACAGAGATCTCAGCCTTAACCACACCCCACACCCCATCCCCGCCTTCACAGCCTGGGCAGTGTCACCCCATGCTGCCCCTGGTACTTCCCCTTCTTGTCCTTGTAGCTCACCTCGGGCTCCTCGTCGCCCTCGAAGAAGAGCACCTGCGCTATTCCTTCGTTGGCGTAGATCTTTGCCGGAAGGGGCGTGGTGTTGCTGATCTCGAGAGTAACGAATCCTTCCCACTCGGGCTCGAACGGCGTGACGTTGGTGATGATGCCGCAGCGGGCGTAGGTCGACTTGCCGACCGTCACGGTGAGCACTTTGCGCGGGATCCGGAAGTATTCGACCGAGCGCGCCAGCGCGAAGGAGTTGGGCGGCACGATGCAGACGTCGCCCTCGAACTCGACGAAGGACTTGGGATCGAAATTCTTCGGGTCGACGATCGAGCTGAGCACATTGGTGAAGATCTTGAACTCGCGCGCGACGCGCATGTCGTAGCCGTAGGAGCTCACGCCGTACGAGATCACGCCGTCGCGCACCTGGCGGTCTTCGAAGGGCTCGATCATTCCGTGCTCGGTCGCCATCTGGCGAATCCAGCGGTCATTCTTGATGGACACGATGCGTGGTGCGCGGCGCGCGGAATGCGTGAACGAGTGACGGGAAGCGATCGAGCGCGGGAATCTAGGCGGGTCGATCTCGCGGCGCGATGCGGGCGGTTGCCGCGAGAGAATAGGCCGGATAAGTTATCGGCACGGGGAAAGTGAAATTTTTCACGAAGTCCGGAGGGGGTTGGTGCAAGCGTATTTGCCAGTCCTGATGCTGCTCGGTTTCGTCGCCTTTAATGCGGTGGCGATGCTCGGACTGTCGGCCCTCACGCTTCGTGCCCGGCCCACGCCGGTAAAGCAGACGCCGTACGAGTCCGGCATTCCGGTCCTCGGCGATGCGCGCGAGCGGTTCTCCGTCAAGTTCTACATGGTCGCGATGCTGTTCATCGTGTTCGACATCGAGACCGTCTTCATGATCCCGTGGGGCGTTCACTATCGGCGACTCAGCTGCGGCGTCGATCTCGTCAACGGTGCGTGCCCGAGCGGGCAGATCTCCTTCTTCGGGTTGGGCGAGATGGTCGTGTTCATGCTGATCCTGCTCGTCGGATTCGTCTACGTGTGGAAGAAGGGGGCGCTGCAATGGGACTGACTCCTCCGCGCGACACGCATTTCGCCGAGGTGGAGCCCGAGGGCGGCGAAGCCTGGGTGACCACGACGCTGGATTTTCTCGTGAACTGGTCGCGCAAGAATTCGCTCTGGCCGATGCCGTTCGGCACGGCATGCTGCGCGATCGAGTTCATGGCGACGGCCGCGTCCGGCTTCGACCTCGCGCGCTTCGGCATGGAGCGCATGAGCTTCTCGCCGCGCCAGGCCGACGTACTCATCTGCGCGGGTCGCGTCCCGTTCAAGCTCGCTCCGATCATCCGCCGCATCTGGCAGCAGATGCCACAGCCCAAGTGGTGCATCTCGATGGGCGCCTGCGCATCGACCGGCGGAATGTTCGACAACTATGCGGTGGTGCAG
>JALZAE010000486.1 GCA_030948535.1 Gemmatimonadota bacterium
GTGAAAGAGCGCGAGCATCCACCGCAGCCGCTGCCATCCGAGTAGAGGGCTCCTTGGATGGCGCTCGCGATCCTGTGCCGCTTGCGACGGTTCCACGTCCCTGGCATACCGGCGAATTGCTCGACCGGCACAACGATCTCTGAAGTCCGCGTCACCGGCCGAGCACTGCCTTGGCGGTCGCAACAACGTGCTCTACGGTGAACCCGTAGTGGGACATGACGACGGGACCCGGCGCCGACGCGCCGAAACGGTCCACGCCGATGATGGCGCCGGCGAGCCCGACGTAGCGTTCCCAGCCGAACGGAGAGGCAGCCTCGACGCTCACGCGTGCCGTCACTTCCGGCGGCAGCACATGTCGGCGGTACTCGGCCGGTTGTGCGTCGAACAACTCCCATGACGGCATCGAGACGACGCGAGTGGCAATGCCCTCAGCGGCAAGTCGATCGTGCGCAGCGAGCGCGAGGGAAACCTCAGATCCGGTCGCGATCAGAATCACGTCCGGCGCCACCGTTGGATTCGCGTCGATCAGCACGTACGCGCCACGCGCCGTTTCCGACGCCGGAGCCAGCCTCGCACGGTCGAGCACCGGCAGCTTTTGTCGCGTGAGCACCAAGCCGACCGGACCGCCTGCGTGCCGCATCGCGATCCGCCACGCTTCCACGGTTTCGTTGGCATCGGCGGGACGCAGCAATAGCATGTTCGGCATCGCGCGGAGGCTCGCGATCTGCTCCACCGGCTGATGCGTGGGACCATCCTCGCCGATCGCGATGCTGTCGTGCGTCCATACGTAGATCACGTGCGCCTTGCTCAATGCGGCCAATCGGATGCTTGGCCGCATGTAATCAGAGAACGTGAGAAAGGTCGCACCGAACGGAATCACGCCACCGTGATGCGCCATCCCAGTGAGAATGGCCGTCATCGCGTGCTCGCGAATACCAAAATGAATGTTTCGTCCTCCGTATCCCCACGCACCGCCAGCCATGCCCTGTGTCGGCGGCGTCTGCCCGGCTTCCGCGACGTCTGGACTCTGAAAGTCACCCATCTCCTTCATCGCCGTCCGGGTCGACGGATCGAGGTCGGCCGAGCCGCCGATCAGATTGGCGACTGATGCCGCGATCGCCGCGATGGCTTTGCCACCGGCGTCGCGCGTGGCCATGTCACCGTCACTCACTGTGAAGACGGGCAGCGTTGCGTCCCAGTCCGCGGGCAACTCGCCCGCCATGGCGCGGTCGAAGGCGCCGCCGAGCTCCGGCTGCTGTGCGCGATACGCATCCATCACTGTGTGCCACTTGGCGCGTGAGACGGCACCACGCTCGCGGACCTTATCGAATTCTCGTTGCGCGTCGTCCGGCACCAGAAACGTCTTGTCTTCGGGCCAGCCGTACTCGCGTTTGGTGAGCCGCACTTCGTTGGCGCCGAGCGGCTCGCCGTGGGCTTCGAAGGTGTCGTGCTTGTTCGGGCTGCCGAATCCGATCTGCGTGCGCGCAATGATGAGCGACGGACGATTTTCATCGGCGCGGGCCGCGGTGAGCGCCGCATCGACCGCGGCGACGCTCATGCCGTCGATCTCCAGCACCTGCCACCCGTAGGCGGCGAAGCGGGCGCCCACATCTTCGGAGAACGTCATGTTCGTCGTGGCGGACAGCGTGATCTTGTTCGCATCGTAGAGCACGATGAGACGCCCAAGACGCAGATCGCCGGCGAGCGATGCGGCCTCCGACGCGATGCCTTCCATCAGATCGCCGTCGCTCGCGATGACGTAGGTGTGGTGGTCGACGATAGCGTGATCCTGGCGGTTGAACGTGGCAGCCAGCCAGCGCTCCGCCATCGCCATGCCAACGGCGTTTCCGAATCCTTGACCGAGCGGCCCAGTGGTGACTTCGACGCCCGCCGTCACGCCGCGCTCGGGATGCCCGGGAGTACGGCTGCCCCAGCGGCGAAAGTGCTGCAGATCGTCGATCGTGAGCCCGTAACCTGTCATGAACAGCAGGCTGTACAGCAGCATGCTGCCGTGCCCCGCGGAGAGCACGAACCGGTCGCGGTTGATCCAGTCGGGCGCCGACGGATCGTACCGCAGGTGTCGGGTCCACAGGACGTAGGCCATCGTCGCGGCGCCCATCGGCAGACCCGGATGTCCCGAGTCCGCCTTCTCGACGGCGTCGATGCTGAGCGTCCGCAGGGTGTTGATGCACAACGTGTCGATCGAGGCAGTCGGTTGCATCACGGCGCCCCGCCGCGCGACTGCATGTAGCGCCGCATCAATTCCGTGGTCGAGCTATCGTGGCCCTCCGTTGGCGGGCTCTCGCGTTCCAATTCTCCGCCAATTCGTTGGGCCAGCGCTTTCCCCAACTCGACGCCCCATTGATCGAACGAGTCGATGTCCCAGATGACGCCCTGAGTGAACACGCTGTGTTCGTAGAGCGCGACCAGCGATCCGAGAACGCGCGGCGTGAGCCGCTCGGCGAGAATGGTCGTCGTCGGTCGGTTGCCCTCGAACACGCGGTGCGGCACGAGCCACGCCGGCGTGCCCTCGCTTTCGACCTCGGCCGCCGTTTTGCCGAACGCGAGCGCCTCCGCCTGGGCGAACACGTTCGCCATCAGAAGATCGTGATGGATGCCGAGCGGATTCAGCGATTGCGCAAATCCGATAAAATCACAGGGGACGAGGCGCGTGCCCTGATGAATCAATTGGTAGAACGAGTGTTGGCCGTTGGTGCCCGCCTCGCCCCACACGATGGGGCTCGTGTCGTAGTCGACGCGCGCGCCACCGAGTGTGACGTGCTTTCCGTTGCTCTCCATGGTCAGCTGCTGCAGGTAGGCTGGGAAGCGCTTCAGATACTGGTCATAGGGAAGCACCGCGACGGTGTGGGCGTCGAAGAAATCGGCGTACCACACGGCGAGCAGCCCCATGATCACCGGCAGGTTCCGCTCGAACGGTGTCGTGCGGAAATGCACGTCCATGTCGTGAAAGCCGGCGAGCATCTCGCGGAAGTGCGCTGGGCCGATCGCCAGGATGGTCGACAGACCGATCGCCGAATCCATCGAATAGCGGCCGCCGACCCAGTCCCAGAACTCGAACATGTTCGCGGTGTCGATCCCGAACTTGGCCACGCCGCCGGCGTTGGTCGATACGGCGACGAAATGACGGCGCACCGCCTCGTCCGCGCCAAGGGCGTCGACGCACCAGGCGCGCGCCGTGTGCGCGTTGGTCAGGGTCTCGAGCGTCGTGAACGTCTTCGAGCAGACGATGAACAGCGTCTCGTGCGGATCGAGATCGCGGGTTGCTTCCACGAAGTCCGTGCCGTCGACGTTGGACACGAAGCGGCACGTCAGTTCTCGCATGCTGTAGTGGCGGAGCGCCTCGTACGCCATCACCGGACCGAGGTCGGAGCCGCCAATGCCGATGTTGACGATGTTGCGAATGGGCCGGCCAGAATGACCCTTCCAGTCACCGCTCCGGATCGCGTCGGCAAATGCCGCCATGCGGGCGAGCACCGCGTGGACCGTCGGCACCACATCGGCGCCGTCGACGACGATGCGATCGCCGGCCGGTGCGCGCAACGCGACGTGCAGCACGGCGCGACGCTCCGTCACGTTGATCTTGTCGCCGTTGAACATTGCGTCTATCCGTTCACGCAACCCGCAGTCGTTGGCAAGGCGGAAGAGCAGGCGCAGTGTCTCGTCGGTCACGCGATGCTTGGAATAGTCGAGATACAGTCCCGCCGCTTCGGCGGTCAGGCGCGTACCGCGATGCGGGTCGTCGGCAAATATCTGTCGCAGATGCCGGTCGCCGATGTCGCCGTGATGCGTCTTCAGCGCCTTCCACGCGGCTCGCTCGGTGAGCGGCTGCCTCTGTTCCTGGTCATTCGCCGTCATGAATTGCCCGCCGTTGCATGTGCCTTTGGCGCCAGCGCCTCCTGCTTGGCGGCGAGTTGGCGCAGCAGGTCCGTCCACGATTTATCGAATGACTCGGCGCCTTCGCGCTGGAGCTGCGCAGCGAGCGCGGCGTCGTCGATACCCGCCTGTCGAAATTCCGCGAGCACCGATTCCGCGTCGCCGCCATCTGAGGAGAGGAGTTCGTTGACCTGACCGTGATCGGCAAACGCAGTAAGCGTCTTGTCGGGAATCGTGTTCACTGTGTCGGGCGCAGCGAGCGCCTCGACATACAGTGTGTCCGCCGCATGTGGATCTTTCGTGCTCGTGCTGGCAAACAGCAATCGCTGCGGACGCGCACCAGCAGCCGCGAGCGCGGCCCACCGCGGCGATGCCAGGACGCGGCGGTATTCCCGATATGTGCGCTGGGCCACCGCGATGCCGAGCCGATTGTGCAACGCCTTCGGCACTTTGTCCTTGACCGCAACATCCCATCGGCTGACGAACAGGGAAGCGACGGAGCCGACCGTCGGGTCGAGCCCGGCGGCGACGCGCCGCTCGATGCCGCGCATGTACGCATCGGCTGCGGCGACGTACTGCGATGCGGAAAACAACAGCGTGACGTTGACCGGCACGCCGTTGGCGATCGATTCCTCGATTGCCGGCAGCCCCTCTGCCGTTCCAGGGATCTTGATGAACAGATTTGGGCGGTCCGCTCGGCCATGCAGATTGGCGGCTGCCGCCGCGGTGCCGGCCGTGTCATTCGCCAAGAGCGGCGAAACCTCCAGCGACACCCAGCCATCCACGCCGCTGGTGCGGTCATGAACGGGGCGAAAGAGGTCCGCTGCGCGTTGCAGGTCCTCGATGGCCAGCTCGAAGAAGAGCGGCTCGCCTTGCTGCCCGTCGGCCGACTTCTGCCGAATTGCCTCGTCGTAGAAATCGCCGCTCGTGATGGCGTGATCGAAGATCGTGGGGTTGGAGGTCAGCCCTGTGACCGACAGGTCGCGGATGTATCTCGCCAAGGTTCCGTCGTTCAGAATGCCGCGCGTGATGTTGTCGAGCCAGAGACTCTGACCCGCGTCGTGTAGTTGTTGTGTCGCCTTCATGTGAGGCTCCGTTTTCTGAGCGGGACGCGACAACGCATCGCGACTCACTTGTCAGACCGATCGATTGTGGGATTGTGCCATGTGCCGTCCGGCTTCAGGAGGGCGTTCGCCTCCTCCGGTCCCCAACTCCCGCGCTTGTATGGAATCACCGGCGCGTGTCGCTCGAGCACCTTGTCGACGACGACCCACGCCGCCTCGACCGCATCTTCTCGCGTGAAGAGCGCTCCATCACCTGCCATGGCGTCGCTGAGCAGTCGCTCGTACGGAGGCTCGGCGCCGAGCAGCTCCTCTACCAGGTAGAGCTCACACTGTTCGCCGACGAACTCCTTGCCGGGACGCTTGACGCGCGCGGCGAGGGCAATCGCCGCATCGGGTGACAGGCGGAATCTCAAATAGTTCGAGAGACCGGTGCTCGGGTTCGAATCGCCGAACAGTCTCGCCGGCGGTGGCTTCAGCTCGACGATCACCTCGGCAGCCGTTTCCGGCAGACACTTGCCGGAGCGCAGATACCACGGCACGCCCTCCCATCGCCATGAATCGATGAAGAGGCGCATGGCGCAGTACGTCTCGACGTCGGAGTCGCGCGCCACATGCGGTGTCTTCCGATAGCCGGCGTATTGCCCGCGCACCAGATCGCGTGATCTGAGCGGTCGCATGGCCTCGAAGACCTTGGCCTTCTCAGTGTGGACCGCGCCGTAACTCCGGCCGACCGGCGGCTCCATCGCCAGCAGCGCGACGATCTGAAAGACGTGGTTCTGAATCACGTCGCGCAGGCAGCCAGCTGTTTCGTAGAACGCGCCGCGATCGTGCACGCCGAACCGCTCGGCGAGCGTAATCTGTACGCTCGACACATAGTTGCGATTCCAGATCGGCTCGAGGAAAGAGTTCGCGAATCGGAAGTAGAGAATGTTCATGATCTCTTCCTTCCCCAGATAATGATCGATTCGGAAAATCGAATCCTCGGGGAAGACGGATCGTGCGACCGCGTTAAGCGCGCGCGCCGACGCGAGATCGCGACCGAACGGTTTCTCGACGATGACACGGGCGTTGTCCGCCAGGCCGGCGGCGCCGAGTCCCTCGATCACCGTCGCAAACAGCGACGGCGGAATGGCCAGATAATGCGCGGGACGCCGAGCCTTGCCGAGCGCCGACTTGAGCGACGCGAACGTTGCGGCGTCGTTGTAGTCGCCGGACACATATTGCAGAAGCGAGAGCAGCCGTGTGAGCACGCGCTGGTCCACGACGGCGTCCGACTGCTCGATGCTGTCGGTCGCGCGCGCGTGAAGCTCGGCCGCGGTCATCGGGGGGAAGGCGACACCGACGACAGGGACGGTGAGCTCGTGGTTCTTCACCATCGCATAGAGCGCCGGGAAGATCATCTTATGGGCCAGGTCTCCCGTCACACCAAACACCACCAGCGCGTCGGACGGTGCCGTCATGTATCTCCTCCTGGCGCGAGCGCCGCGTCGACAATCGTGTGCGCCTGCTTCAGGATTTGGTCGACAGCGTCCGCACCGCAAAAACTCTCGGCGTAAATGCGGTAGATGTCTTCGGTGCCGGACGGGCGAGCGGCGAACCATCCGGATGCGGTGCTGACCTTCACGCCGCCGAGGGGGGCGTGATTTCCCGGCGCCTCGTTGATGACGCCGGTCACAGTGTCGCCGGCGAGCTCGGTGCAGTGCACGTCCTTCGGCGACAGTGCGGCGAGTCGCCTTTTCTGTTCAGGCGTCGCCGGCGCATCGACCCGATCGAACGCGGGCTCGCCAAACTCGCGCGTCAGCTCGGCGTAGATCTCTCCGGGGTCGCGCCCGGCCACCGCCGTGATCTCCGCTGCGAGCAACGCCGGGACGATCCCATCCTTGTCCGTCGTCCACACCGTACCGTCGCGACGGAGGAACGCCGCGCCGGCGCTTTCCTCTCCACAGAAGCCGAGCGTGCCGTCGCCGAGGCCGTCGACGAACCACTTGAAGCCGACCGGCACTTCGTAGAGCGAACGGCCGACCTTCGCGGTGACGCGATCGATCATGGTGCTGCTCACCACTGTCTTTCCAACACCGGCGCCGGCCGACCACAGGGGCCGATGCTGGAAGAGGTGTTGAATCGCCACGCAGAGATAGTGATTGGGCGGCAGCAGTCCCGCACTCGCCGCGACGATGCCGTGACGATCGTGATCGGTGTCGCACGCAAACGCGATGTCGAACTTGTCCTTGAGGCCGATGAGCCGTTGCATGGCGTAGGGCGACGACGGGTCCATGCGGATCTTGCCGTCCCAATCCAGCGTCATGAAGCGGAACGTCTGATCCACTACGTCGCTCACGACGGTGAGGTCGAGATGGTAGTGGTCCGCGATCGGCGCCCAATAGTGGACGCCAGCACCACCGAGCGGGTCCACGCCCAGCCGAATGCTCGCGCCGCGAATCGCCTCCATATCGACGACGTTGCCGAGATCGCGCACGTATGTGTTGAGATAGTCGTGCCGGTGCGTCGTGCTGGCGCGCAGTGCGCTCGCGTACGGCATGCGCTTGACGCTTTCGAGGCCGTCTTGCATCAGTTCGTTGGCCTGCGCTTCAATCCAGGCGGTGACGGTCGTATCGGCGGGTCCGCCGTTGGGTGTGTTGTACTTGAACCCGCCGTTGTCCGGTGGATTGTGCGACGGCGTAATCACGATACCGTCGGCCAACCCCGTCGTGCGCCCGTGATTGTAGCAGAGAATCGCATGCGAGATGGCCGGCGTCGGCGTGTACTCGTCGTCCACAGCGAGCATGATGACGACGCCGTGTGCCGCGAGCACCTCGACGGCCGTGGCGCGCGCGGGCTCCGAGAGCGCGTGCGTGTCGATGCCAAGAAAGAGCGGACCGTCGATGGCCTCCTTCCGCCGATAGCGGCAGATGGCCTCGCTGATCGCGATCACGTGCGCCTCGTTGAACGTCCGGTCGAACGAGGACCCGCGATGCCCCGATGTGCCGAACGCGACGCGCTCGGCGGGCACGGAGGAATCGGGCACTTCCGTGTAGTAGGCCGTGATCAGCTTCGAGACGTCGAGCAACATCGCCGGCGGCGGTGGATGTCCGGCGAGCGGACTGATTTTCATGGCTGCGTCCGCTCGAAGATCGACGCCCATTCCTGATAGCGCTGGGCAATGCGCGTCACCGCTTCTTCACGCGTCGCGCGCTTCGCGAGGTAATCCGCTACCGCATCCCAAAACGTCGTGCGTCCCACCGCGAAGCCGATGAACCCGGGCACCGACGCGGCGGTCTCGAGCCATGCGACCACCTTCTGCTCGTCGGCGCCGCGCCCGAGCACGATGCACCCAACGCCGGTCCGGCCATCGCGTCGGGCAACCGTGACGATCGCCTCGCAATCCTCACGGCGATCGAGGCCCTCGATCTTCCAGACGTCGGGCTCGACACCGGCGTCTTGTAGCGCATGGATGGTCTGCACCATCAGCGTGGCGCGAATGTCGAGATCGTAGCTCGCCTGCCGCCCGTGCACGCGGTCCAGTTGCGCCGGCGTCGCCGGCACGAGCAGCTCGAACATGAACGCCTGACCAGTACCTTGGCAAAAGTCCGACAACCGTTTCAGGCGCGCGGTCTGCCGCGCGTTGAGCGCTGCGTCACCCTCTGGATTGTACCGGACCAATACCTTCGCGAACGTCGGCGCAAAGGCCGCGATGTGTTCGCGGAATGCGTCGCCGAACTCGAACTCGAATTCGTCGGATCCGCTCGTCTCGGTCGACATTGCGGTGACATAGCCGCGCCGCGCCGCGTCGCGGAGAATCTCGGCGCCAAATTCTTCGTCGACCAGAATCGCGGCCCGCTCCTTGGGCAGTCCGTTCGCGACCGCCTCGCGGAAACCGTCGTAGATCACCTGCTTGCTCGCGGTCACGGCCGCATGTTGCTCTGGCGTGAGCGGCGGAGTAAAGTGGCACATGCCGGTGATGTACGAGTGGCGATGATCGAACGGCAGGACATATAGTGG
>JALZAE010000527.1 GCA_030948535.1 Gemmatimonadota bacterium
CTCCCCGCACAGTCCCTCTGGCACCGGAATGCTGCTGCCGTGGATGATGACCTGCGGGTGCACGGTCGCGAGGAGGAACTGATCCTGATTGTCGGGCCGGACGCGGCCGGCGTGCGTCACACCGTAGAGGTCGAGCTCGTCGTCACGCGGCCGCTGATCGGCAGGAGCGCGTGTGCGGGTAGTGAAAGGCGCGACGATTTTCACGGTCAGGTCCGCGAGATAGGGATGCGATGCTATCTCACAATGATATGGCCATCGCGCTCGCGAGAGGCAAGAACGCGGGTGCGTTTGGTCTGAACGGTTCACCGCCGGTTCACGACTTCCTTTCCCGCTTTCATCACCCAGACGACATGATCGGTGATGGCCGCGATGTCGGTCAGCGGATCGCCCTCCACGGCGACGAGATCCGCGAAATAGCCGGGGGCGACGACGCCAAGTTTCTTCTCCATCCCGAGTAGACGCGCCCCGTTCGTCGTCGCGGTCGCGAGCGCCTGCGCCGGGGTCATGCCGATCTTCACGAACCAGCCGAGCTCGCGCGTGTTCTGGCCGAACATGTTGAACACCGCGTCGGAGCCCATGGCGAAGGTCACGCCGGCGCGGAATGCGCGCCGCGCCGTCTCCATGTTGCGCTCGCGGTAGGCGTCGAGCGCCGCGACCTGCGCCGGCGTGTAGCCGAACTGCTGGTGATACTCGGCGTAGTACCGATTGTGATCGATGGTCGGCACGTAGACGGTGCCGCGCTTCACCATCTCGGCGATCGTCGCATCGTCGAGATCGACGGCGTGCTCGAGCGACTCCGCACCGGCGATGACGGCGTCGTGCCCTCCCTTGGGCCCGTACGAGTGGATCGCCACGCGCTTCCCGAGATTGTGCGCCGCGTCGACGGCGGACTTCAGTTCGTCGAGCGTGAAGGTCGGATAGCCCGTGACATCCGCCGCACTGCCCGTCGAGCCGTAGACCTTCACGACGTCCGCGCCGGCGGCGATCTGCTCGCGGACGACGCGCGCCACATCCGTCGGACCGTCCGCCACGCCGCGATGCGGCGCGCTTACGCCGGGTCGCTCGGGCGCGCGGGTGATCTGCAGTCCGTACCCGCTCACGAACATCCGTGGCCCCGGCATCGCGCCGCGCGCGATCAGATCACGCATCGCGATGTCCGCATACTCGGATGAGCCCAAGTCGCGCACGGTCGTCACGCCCGTCTCGAGCGTCTTACGCGCGTTCTCCTGCGCGAGGAACACGGTCATCGCCGATGTGCGCGACCCCTGCTGCGCCCACGGCGACGAACCCGGCGCGCCGTCCCAGAAGTAGGTCATGTGCGTGTGGACGTCGATCAGGCCCGGCATCCCCGTGTAGCGCGACAGGTCGATCACCCTCGCCCCGGTGGGCACGGCCGCATCCCCGCTCCCAACGCGGACGATCGTGTCGCGATCGATGACGACCACGGCGTCGCTGACCACGCGACCGGTGCCGGTAATCAGTTTGCCGAAGCGGACCACCGACTGTTGGGCCGCGGATGGCGCCGGAAAGCTCAGGGCCATCAGCAGGACGAATTTTGAGAGTCGCATCATGATTTGTGACGGTAGGAGGAAGACACATGTATCGGGAGGTTTGCCCTCTCGCGCTAGATTGCATTCCACATGTCACCGACTCCAGTCGCCGCCTCGGTCACATCCGAGCGCGCAATATCCGGCGGAACCCGCATCGCTCTGGCGCTCCACGACGGCGATCGCGTTCCAGCAATCCTGCTTCTCCCGCGCCAGACTTCCGCCGATGCGCGAGCGCCGGCCGCGCTGCTCTTGCACGGCTACACCTCGCGGAAGGAGGCGATGTCCGATGGGCTCGGCCGGGCGCTCCTCGCCTGCGGCGTGGCCAGCCTTGCCATCGATCTGCCGATGCACGGCGAGCGCGACACTCCCATCGAGTCACTGACCCTCCGAAATCCGTTCGAGCTCGTGCGCCAATGGCGCAGCGCGCTCGAGGACGCGAGGCTCTCGTTGCAGTACCTGTCCGAGCGGCCCGAGGTCGACGCGGCGCGACTCGGACTCGTCGGCTACTCGCTCGGCTCGTTCCTCGGCGTGATCGTCGCCGCGGGCGAGCCGCGCGTGCGCGCGGTGACACTCGCCGCCGGCGGCGATCTCCCCGACACGTCGTCGTTCGGCCGGCTGATTCGCACCGCGGCCGATCCGCTCAAGGCGGTGCGCAAGCTTGCCGGCCGACCGCTCTTGATGGTTAACGGCAAGCGGGATCGCACCGTCACACCCGCGCAGGCCGAGCGCTTGTTCGCCGCCGCGGGCGAGCCGAAGGCGATCAGGTGGTGGGACACGGGCCATCATCTCTCCCCCGCGGCGATCGCCGACGGTGCGCAATGGTTGGCGACCGCGCTTGGTGCGACGCTGCAGCAGCAGAGCGGATAGGCATCAATCGCACCTCGATGTGATCGCCATCA
>JALZAE010000534.1 GCA_030948535.1 Gemmatimonadota bacterium
GTCCGCACGCCTGGCGTCGCCAACATGTGGTCGATGCCGATCAAGAATCGCCTCGACATGCTGGCGACCGGCATCAAGACGCCGGTCGGGATCAAGGTGTTCGGTCCCAATCTCGCCGTCCTCGACACGATCGGTACGCGGATCGAAACATTGTTGGCGAGCGTGCCCGGTACGAATTCAGTTTTCGCGGAGCGCGCGCTCGGTGGGCAGTATCTCGACGTCTCGATCGATCGGCTGGCTGCCGCTCGTTATGGCCTCGCGGCGGATGCGGTGCAGATGGTAGTAGCGACAGCTATCGGCGGTCTCGATGTCGGGCAGGTGCTTGAAGGCCGCGAGCGCTTCGGCGTGCTCGTGCGCTATCCGCGTGAGCTGCGCGACGATCCCGACAAAGTCGGCGACATGCTCGTCACGGGAGCGAACGGCATCCAAGTCCCGCTGCGCGAAGTCGCGCGCCTGCGGCTGGTGCCCGGCGCGGCACTCATCAAATCTGAGAACGCGACGCTCAACACCGTGGTCTACGTCGATGTTCGTGATCGGGATATCGGCAGCTACGTCGGCGAGGCCAAACGCGCGCTTGCCGGCGCGCTCACGTTACCTCCGGGCTACCGACTCGAGTGGTCCGGCCAATACGAGTCCCTCGAGCGCGCATCGCGGCGCCTCCGTGTCGTCGTTCCCGTTACGCTGCTACTCATCGTGCTGCTGCTCTACGCCAACTTTCGAAGCGTCGCGGAGAGTGCGCTCGTGCTGCTCTCGCTTCCGTTCGCCCTCGTCGGCGGTGTGTGGCTCATGTGGACGTTGGACTACCAAATGAGCGTCGCCGTGGTGATCGGATTCATCGCCCTCGCTGGCGTCGCGGCACAGACCGGCGTCGTGATGCTCCTGTATCTCGATCACGCCTATGTGGATGCGAAGACGCGCGACGCCTTGCGCTCGCGCGCCGAGGTTGACGCCGCGATCGAGCACGGCGCCGTCGAGCGGGTGCGGCCGAAGATGATGACGGTGACGGCCATCATGGCCGGTCTCATTCCGATTTTGTGGAGCCAGGGCACGGGCGCCGACGTGATGAAACGCATCGCGGCTCCGATGGTCGGAGGAATGGTCAGCTCGACGATCCTCACATTGGTCGTCATCCCGGCGGTGTATTCGCTCTGGAAAGAGCGCGCCCAATGACGATTGACGCGCAAGCCCGCGCGGCTTTGGTGCGCCGAGGCACCCGGCTTACTTCTGTGACACTCGCCTACAACGTGTTCGAGGGCGTTGCGTCGATCGTCGCGGGTGCATTCGCCGGAAGCATCGCGCTCGTCGGCTTTGGACTCGACAGTATGATCGAGGTGACATCGAGCCTCACGGCTCTGTGGCGGCTCCGCGCTGATGCAGATCACTCCCGGCGCGCGAGCGTCGAGTACGCGTCGGTTCGCGTGATTGGCGTCTGCTTTCTTGCACTAGCCGTATACATCGCGATTGGATCAGCGCGTGCGCTATGGCGACACGATCTTCCCGACAAAACCATCGCGGGTATCCTCATTGCCGTGCTGTCTCTGGTCGTCATGCCGATTCTCGCCCGGGCCAAGCGTGCTGTGGCTGCCGGCCTCGACAGTCGTGCCCTCCGCGCGGACGCTACTCAGACCGATTTGTGCATGTATCTCTCGGCGATCGTGCTCGGTGGCCTATTGCTCAACGCCCTTCTCGGATGGTGGTGGGCTGATCCCGTTGCGGGACTGGTTATGGTGCCGATCATCGTCAGGGAAGGACTGAACGGATTGCGTGGCGATCGGAGTGACGATTGTGCATGCTGAACGAGCATCGGCTTACGGAGATGCGATGAGTCTCGTCGCTGCACGCCGGTCGCAGGCAGGATCTTTCGTACAGGAGCTGAGCTGACCGGGCGCTGAAGGGCCGCGCATCACACTGAGATGTCTCATCACTGAGGTGGTCGCCGTTTCCACTCGCTTTTTCTGGAGGGAGTAACAATGGTTGGACTCTCCGCGCTGTGGAACCCGATCGTCGTATCGGCGGTGTTCGTGCTCATCGCGCTGTCGCTCATTCATGCGATACTGGGCTGGCACAAGGGCGACATGACCGCCATCCCCGTGGGCGTCATGTCGATCTCGCCGAGCGCGCCAATCAACATGGGCAAGATGTTCGGCCAATGGTTCGTCTATTCGCTCGTCATCGCCGTGCTCGCCGCATACATCACGGGACGCACGCACGGACTGGGCGCGCCCTTGCTCGAAGTGTTCCGCGTGAGTGGTGCCGTCGCCTTCTGCTGCTACGTCGTTGCGCTCTGGCAGAACTGGATCTGGTGGGGCCAGAGCACGCGATTCACGGTGACAAACTCGCTCGACGGCATCATCTTCGCTCTGATCACCGGCGCGACCTTCGGCTGGTTGTAGCCGCGCTAGCAGTGGGGCTC
>JALZAE010000563.1 GCA_030948535.1 Gemmatimonadota bacterium
CCCCCCCCCGACTGCGGAAGGCTGACAACTTCCCCCAGGATTCAGCGGCCCATCGCTCGCCGACATTCCGTTCACAAGAAGACCTCAATGACATCGGACTTCGATCACCCTTCGCGCAGAAGCTTCGTCTCGCGTGTAGGACGGTTCGCATCAGTCGCCGCTCTGGCCGCGTGGGTGAATCCACGTCGCACGGAGATGCTGGCGCAGTCCAACACGCCGCGACCGGCGTCGGGCAGCGATTGGGATCTCAGCTGGGTGGATCGTCTGGCGAACGCGACCGACCGCGCCGTATTCGATTGGCCATCCATCGGCGATCCGGATGACGGCATCGTTCCGGCGATCGCCGCGCGCTACCTCGACAACTGCGCGGCGGCATATGGCCCGAGCCGATACGATGCCCGCGTGGTGCTGAACGTTCGTACTCAAGCGGTGCCCGTCGCGCTGAACGATGCCGCGTGGGAACGTTACGCGCTGGGGACCGAGTATTCGGTAAAGGATCCAGTCTCCAAGCAGCCCGCGGTTCGCAACCCCTTCTGGCATCGAAACCCGGACCCGCGCAACGCGATGTTGTCGCCGACTCTGGAGGAGCTCGTTGGTCGGGGCGCGATCATTCTGGTCTGCGACTTTGCGCTCGGTCACCTCGCGAAGCGCTTAGCCACCAAGGCCGGCCGCGACGCGGAATCGGTTCATCGCGACTTGCGCGGCGCGTTTGTGCCCGCCTCGTTCGCCGTGCCGTCGGGCATCTTTGGTCTCGCCAAGTCGCAGAATGCCGGTTGCGCATTTGTGCGCATGTGAGCGCGGATTGGAGTCCATTGCTGAACTATCTGAAGGGCGACTCCACGTTGGTGCTTCGACTCGTCCGCGTGCTGTGAGCCTCGGTCGATAGGGCGGAATCGCGCGTTGCGTTGCCGTCGATCAAGGCGACAACGAGCGACTTGTATGTCTCGAGCCTTCTCTCGCTGAGCCGGCCAAAGAACTCATCATCGGCGCTCTCGACGGCGATGATGGCCCGTTCCGTCAATCTGCGGCCTTTCGCGGTGAGCTTGACCGCGAGCGCCCTGCTATCCGCGTTCGACTGTTCGCGGACGACGAGGCCATCGTCCGCGAGCTTTCGGATGGCCTTCGACAACGTCATCGGCTCGATGCGCGCGTGCTCGGCGAGCACCGCCTGTGTGGTTGGTACGCCGGCCTGCTCGAACCAGCGCAGCGAAGCCAGGATGGCGTACTGCGTCTGAGTGATGCCAAAGTCACCGAAGACGAGGCCGAGCCTGTGTTGCCAAAGCGCGGTGAGCTTCCAGAGCAGGAAGCCCGCGCTGTCGTCGGCCTTGGTATGTTTGAATGGCGATGCATCAGACACGGGCGGCTCTCTCGATGAGCTTTTCGGTCTGTTCCGCCATTCCACTGGCGACGTCCTCGGCGACGATCTTTCGCCAAACGAAGGCGAGCGGTCCTTCGATGCTTATCGCGGTGCGGATCTCCACCTCTTCGTCGCGAACGACGAATTCGTGAGATCCATACATACGCGCCCCGGGAAAGCGGGTGAGGTCGGTGAAGCTGCGGTTGGGCACCGCTTCGATGATCTCGATGTTCACTTTCGGACCGCCCTTGGGCTTGAGCGCAAAGCTGTTACCGACTGCGAATTCACCGTCGATATGCGCGTTCTCAATGTCCGATTGCCAGGTGTGCCACTGGTTCACGTCGATCCACACCTGCCAGAGTTGCTCCGCGTTCATCCCTTTGACGGTCCTGCGATGAGTCTTGCGCCACATCAGTTCTCCCGGTTGATTTCACCAAATCATAAACCGGTTTATGATTTACCACAATACTCACTTCGTGCCCAGCCCAATGCCGATCTGAGCCGGCGTCGCGCGCTGGAACGAACGAGGTCTTCGCCGCACGCCGCGCGCGCGCTCGCCGCCGCAATCACACTTTATTCAGTGCCGATGGAGCAGGTACGCGCGGGGTGCTCGGAGTTCGCCATCATGCTCGAGTGGTTCGACGCCGTTGGCTCCAACGCCGACATCGCTCACGGCGCAGCGCCGGGCTTGAGCACGATCACCAGCGCATTACGAAGCAGAGGATCCTTTTCGTGACAGTCGAAATACCGCGCCTCGAGTACATCGCGGGCGCGGATCTCGTCAAGATCCCATGGCGCCGCGTGAACGCCATTGATGTAGATCCTGAGCGAATCCGCATCGTGGAACTGCAAGCTGCGAAGGTAGCGTTTCGATCCCGAGTGCGATGACGTCGGTTTCATCACCTTGCACTGCTTCCACTCGTCGCCGAGCATGCGCGGCTTCCATCGATCGAGAAACGCGCCGATGTCGCTCGACTCGTCATGTCGCGCCGCGACGTCCGCGGCACTGAGACGATAGTCTGCCACCACCGGGATCGCCGTGACCTCGACGGTCGGCAGCGTCACGCGGGCGGGCGTGAGC
>JALZAE010000594.1 GCA_030948535.1 Gemmatimonadota bacterium
ACCCCCCACCCCACACCCGCATCAAACACTTCCATCGCTACCGCGATCTCGTCTTCCGAAAAAACTCCGGTGGTACGCACGATCTCCTCCACCCGGGTACGGTGGTCGGGTGTCAGCGGAGCCACACGGATCATTGGCAGCATCACTTGTCGAGCGCGAACAGGTCGAGCGCGGTTCCATCGTTGGTCGCGGGCATTCCCGACAAACGCGTGGAGAGCGCCCAACGCTGCGATTCAGAGAGCACGTTCGTCTGGATCGCGTGCTGGCAGATCATCCGAATGAGCTGGCCGTAGTCGTAGCCGGCGGCCCGCGCCATGCGAGCGAGTCCGGCGTCCGGCGCGATGTCGGGATTCGAGTTTACCTCGAGCAGCCACGGATGACCGGTGCGGTCGATGCGGAAGTCGACGCGGCCGTATCCCGTACCGCCGACGGCGCGCCACGACTCCAGCGCGACGCGCTTGAGCTCCGCGGCGAGCTTCGCATCGAGCGGGGCGGGGCAGAGCGGCTGCGCACCGAGATCCTCGTCGCATCCGGCCGCCCACTTCGAGCGATAGCTGACGATGCGCCACATCCCCTTCGGCATCGCGAACTGAATTTCGGCGATGGGCAGCACCTCATCGCCGACGATTCCGACGTTGACTTCGCGGCCATCGACGAATCGCTGGACCAGAATCTCATCCCAGCGCTCGTGCATCGCGTCGACGCGCTCGGCGAGCGCGCGCACCGTGCGGACGACGGATCGCTGCTCGACGCCGACCGATGCGTCTTCCGCGGCAGGCTTGCAGATGGCGGGAAAGCCAACCGTCGGCAGCTTGCCGCCGCGCCGGACGATGCCGAATCGTGGGATCGGCAGCCCGAGCTTATCGAGCAGCGCGTTCACGACATTCTTGTGGAGGCAGAGGCCGGTGGTGTAGCTGGAGCTGCCGGTGTATGGAATGCCAAGAATCTCGAGGGCGGCGATCGCGGCGGGTTCGAGCGCCGCGACGCCATCGATCCCTTCGCACAGATTGAATGCGAGATCGGGCTTCGCGCGCCGGACGCGCTCGATCCAGCGTCCACCGGTGTCGACCGGAACGCGCACGACGGTGTTGCCTTCGGCGCCGAGTACCGTCTCGATCGCCTCGACCGTCTCGAGGATCATGATATCGGGATCCGCGCCGAGCGCGGATGCGCCATCAAACAACAGGGCAATTTTCATAGCGTTTCCTCCCTCGTGGTGGGACTTCCGCCACGACGCCGACTTGTTGGGTCCCGCCGTTCGCGATGCGTTGAACAGATCGCTCACCACATCTCCCGCGAACACCGAGGCCGCATCGATCGACGACGCGCCGTCAGCCCAACGCCACCGCGGCACCCATCTGGGCACGCGCGGCCTTTCCCGGCAGGGAAACACCCTGCCGCTCCGCGGCAAAACGCAGACACGACTGGATGAGCTCGTCGTAGCTCAGTCCGGCCGCCCGCGCCGCCTTGGGAAAGCACGAGTTGTCCTCAGGATTCGGAAGGATCCCCGGGAGGGGATTCACTTCTACCACGTTCGGCACGCCGGCCGCGTCCAGTCGCACATCGATCCGCGACCAGTCCCGGCAAGCGAGCACGCGGTACGCACGCAAGACGATCGACTCGATCTCCTCGCGCAACGCCTCACCGATCCGTGCAGGACATTCGAACATCTCCAGCGGGTTGTCGGGGCGATCCCACACCCACTTCGCCTCGAAACCGTAAACCGGCAGCGCTCCACTCGGCAGCGCCGCAAAATTCATCCCGACCAGCGGCAGCACATGCGCCTCGGATCCGTTCCCGAGAATCGCGCAGGTAAACTCCGCTCCGGGCAAATACTCTTCGACGAGAACCGGCTGATCGTACGTATCGAGCAGAAAGACGATTTGATCGGCGAGTTCGGCACCGGTGCGGCACAGATTCCGTTCGGTGATTCCCTTCGAGCTGCCCTCGTGCACCGGTTTGACGAACACCGGGAGCCGGAGCGCTTTCGCCGATCGCGCCTTCGCGACGCGACTCACCAACGCCGCGATCTCCGACCGATCGCGCACGAGCGCGAACGCCGCCGTCGGTACGCCGTGGTACGCCAGCACTTCTTTCGTTCTCGCCTTGTCCAGGCAGAGCGACAACGTGAACGGGTCGCTCCCGGAATACGGCGTGCCGAAGAATTCGCAAATGGCGGGGACGTGCGCTTCGCGATTCGCGCCTTGCAGTCCTTCGGCGATGTTGAAGACGATGTCGGGACGAGCGGCGCGGAGCTTGGCCGGGAAATCTTCGTCCGCCTCGAGGCGGATCACGCGACCCAGACCGCTCAGCGCGGCGTCAACGGCGGCGATCGTCTCCTCGCTGTCCCACTCTGCGTACTGGTCATCGCCCGGAGACGATGATTCTGCCACGGCGACGGTGTGGGACGCGTCATTCGTCGATGCGGAAGACCGGGACCATTCGTCCCGGCGCGTACTGGGAGGATCTTCCTCGGGACGCGGACCCTCCGCGTCCTCGGCGATCCTCGCCGACGCATCGTCCGGCTTCTGATTGTAGGCGAATCCTATTCGAACCATGAGGGCCGGTGCTGGGTGTTCGGTGCTCGGTGCTCGGTCTCGACTGCAGTACTCACGTGCCCCGCCCGATTCTTCCGCCCGCCGCGATCATCCGACGAAGCGCACATCGCTCAGCAAAAAACTTTTTTTGGAAAACGCGATGACGACTCCGAGTGCGCGCAAGATAAGAGCATCAAAAATTTCACGCAACGATTTTCTGCCGAATTTTTTCCAAAATTGAAAAAAAGTTTCGATGATCGGTGATTCGCGCGCACTCTTCGACGATTTTTTTCCCGACCAGCGAAAATTGCCGAGCAGGTGCGGAGTGCCGAGTGCCGAGTGTCTAGACCTTGTGATACCCGATGCGCGCCGCCTCCACGCGATCCTCGGCCATGTAGATCTCGAAGTCGGAAAAAAATCCGGACGCTTCCCGCTGGAGCAATCGCAGCACCATCAGCGCGCACCGCCGGATCTCCATCTCCGCCCCTTCGCTCGACCGCAGCTCGAGCATCGTCCGCCACGCTCTCGCGTTCCCGGTCACGACGATCTTGGTCTCCGTCGAGTTCGGCAGCACGCCGCGAGCCGCCTCACGCGCCATCTTCCGCCGGTGAACCTTGTCGGCCACCCAGCCATAGCGCGTCATCAGCTGCTCGACCAGCGAGACGTAACTCCCCTGCGCCCCCTCGATTTGCTGGCGCCACGCCGTCTCCAGCCCGTCGTCGCCGATGATCGCCGGCGGCACCACGAAGCTCGCCGATGACTCGTCGACGTAGCGCTGGCTCAGCTGCGAATAGGCGAATCCCGCCCGATGGCGCACGAGCTCATGAGTGAGCGAGCGACTCACCCCCTCGATCAAGATCGAATAGTTCGCATGCTCGAGTACGCTCCCGTGTCCCTGACGCTTGATGTTCTCCAGATAGTCGCGCGTGCTGCGATTCGCCGGATTGCGCTGGCTCATATAGCAGAGCCGCCCGGCAAACTCGGAGAGTCGCTCGCCATCGGTGCTGTCGCCCAGCCAGTTGACAGGGAGATGCGACGGCTCGGCGAATGACGGCTTGGCGAGCAGGGTGACGACTGGCTCGCGATAGTAGCGGGACTCGGCGGACATCGGCTCGGCGGGTGAGAGTCGCGCGAAATAACGCCGTGGAGAGCGCGACGCGCAACCGGATCGATCGCCCCACCGAAAAGATCAGAGCGCCGACAACCGGTAGCGGCTCCACGCGCGCTCGCCATCGATCGCATCCATCGCCGCGCGTGCCTCGGGGGGAAGCGGCGTGAGCGTCGGATCGTATTTGATCTCGCCGAGCGATCGCTGGTCCGGCAACGGCACTTTCACACCGGGATTCAGAATGCCAGCCGGATCGAAGGCGCGCTTCACTCGCGCGAACAGATCGCGATCGAGCACAGGCCACGTCTTCACGGACAGCGGCGTGCGGAGGCGGCCGTCGCCATGCTCGCCGCTCGACGAGCCGCCGAGTGCGGCGACGAGCGCCGTGACATCGGTGAGAATCGCGGCGACCTCGGCGCGCCATTCCGGGCGGCGCACGTCGACGAGCGGATTTACGTGCACATTCGCGTCCCCGGCGTGTCCGAAGATGACGCCGCGAACGCCTCGTGCCGCGAGTACGGCACGCACGCCGCGCACGTAGTCGGCCAATCGCTCGGGCGGTACGCATCCATCTTCGATGAATTGCATCGACTTGAGCGATGGATCGAGCCGGGCAAGGATCGGACTCGCCGCATGTCGCAGCGTCCAGAGCTCCGCTTCGCGCGCGGCGTCGAGCGCGACGAGCGTCGTCGTCGCGCCGGCGAGTTTGAGTGCGCGCTCCAGCGATGCCGCCGCGGTCGCGGCATCGGTGTCGCTGGCGGCCTCGAGCTCGATGAGCAGCACGGCTTCGGTGCCCGCCGGAACCGGGATCGGTGACGCGCTCGCCGCGACGTCGAGGAACGTCTTGTCGAGCAATTCGCACGCTGCGCTTCCAGCGACACGCGCCGCGGCTGCGCCGTCGACAGCTCGATCGAGAGATGCGAACGCGGCCAGGAGACTGCAGGTCGCGTTCGGCATCGGTGCGAGCGACAGCTCCACGCCGACGAACATTGCCAGCGTCCCTTCGCTACCGACGAGCAGATCGACCAGTTCGCCGCTTTCGGCGAACGCGGCCAGCGCATAGCCCGATGAATCTTTTCGCAGCGTGCGATGGGCGAGCCGAGACGCGGCCGTGCGAATGTCCGGCGCGACGTCATTGAGGAATCGGGTGACTGCTCCGATCTTGCGAGGCGCCGGCTCTCCGCGGCGCACCCACGCGTGCGATCCGTCAGCGAACACACAATCGAGAGCGGTCACCCAACGTCGCGTAGATCCAAAGTGCATCGTGTGAGCGCCCGCTGCGTTGGTCGCCGCCATGCCGCCCACCGTACAGAACGCGCCGCTCGACGGATCGACAGGAAAGCGGAGGCCCGCTCGCTTTGCTTGCTCGTTCACCGCGCCGCGCAGCGCGCCCGGACCGACCTGAACGAGTCGCCTTGCGGCGTCTACTTCATTGATGTGGGCCATGCGGCTCAGGTCGACGATCACGCCGGGACCGATGGCGCCGCCTGCCATGCTGCTGCCGGATCCGCGGGGCACGAGCGGATGCTGAGCGGCAGCGGCCCATCGTACCAGCTCGGCCACGTCGTCGGCATCGGATGGCACCGCCACGGCGTCAGGCATCGCCCGACCAATGCCCGCCGCTTCCGAATAAAGGGCGCGCGCGATCAGATCATAGCGCCACACACCACGGAAATTGGCGGGGCGAGTCATCCCTTCGATCATCGCCGCACGTTCGCTGCTCCGACCGCCGTTGACAAGCGTCTCCGGAGTCGGGTAACCTGCGAACATGACGTCTCCGCCGGTTCCACGCGAGCCTCGCCACATCGCAGTGCCTTTGATCAAGCTCGACACGGATCGCCGGCTCGGACACGAGTGGGACGATTGGGATGGCGGGCCTCTCGAGAACGGCGGGGATTTTTCCGCGCCGGCGCGGCTCTACTTCGGCTCGGCCGCGGCTGGACTCTTGATCGTCGCGCTAGTGCTGAGCGCCATCATCTACTTGTTGTCGCCGCGCCTCGCCCAGATCGCGCCGATTCTCCCGCGCGCGTTGGCCGTCACGCTCGTGTCGCTCGTCGCGATCGCGGCGATCTGGCTCGCACTCCTCGCGCTCTCGTTCTTCACGGGCCGCGCCATGTTGCCGCCGGCGCTCGCCGAGCGCGGATTGATGTTGCGCACGATGCATCTGGCGACGCGCGCCGGCACGCTGTTCGGCGTGCGACGCGATCGCACGGAGCACGCCTCGGTAGAGGTCTACGATCGGCTCGCCCTGGCGAGGCATCACGCGGTGAATGCGTCCGAGCTGCTGATCCTCATTCCGCGCTGCCTCTCCCGCGATGCACTCGATGGCGTGCTCGACGTCGCCAACCGCTACGGCGTCGCCGCGTTCGTCGCGACGCGTGGCCAGCTCGCCCGCCGCGTGATTCGCGAGCGGCGTCCGAAAGCCGTCGTCGCCGTCGCCTGCGAGCGCGACATGGTCAGCGGACTCTACGACGTCGCCGGTCGCGTGCCGGTGCTCGGTCTCACCATGACGCTGCCCAACGGACCGTGTAAGGATGCGGCGCTGGACCTGGTGAAGTTCGAGAGTTTTGTGAAGGTGCTGACTGAGAGGCAGGTGTAGGGTGTGGGGGGGTGGGGTGTGGTTAGCTCGAGATTTTTGTGCTAACC
>JALZAE010000611.1 GCA_030948535.1 Gemmatimonadota bacterium
CCGGCGGCACCCGCGCCGATTCTCGCCTCCGACCGCGATGCCGGCGCCATCGACGCCACGATCGCGAACGCCAAGCGCGCCGGCGTCTCGGCAGACCTGACTATATCGCGCCGCGCGCTCTCAGAGATCGAGTTGCCGGCAGGACCTGGATGGCTCGTGACGAATCCGCCGTACGGCGTCCGGGTGGGCGAGAGCAGCGGGCTTCGTGATCTCTACGCGCAGCTCGGCAATATCGGACGCGCGAAGATGCGCGGTTGGACGATGGCCATGGTCTCGGCGGAGCCTGCGCTCGAGCGCGCGACTCGCCTCGGCTTCGAGCCGGTGATCAAGACGCGGAACGGCGGTATCCCCGTCAGGATTGTCGTCGCGCGCGTCGAGTAAACTGCAAAATGAAACCACAGATTGCTCAGATTGTTTTCCGACACATTTCAATCTGTGTTATCTGAGTAATCTGTGGTTGCGTCTAAAGTTGTCTTTGGCGGGTCTGGGTTCTCAGCCTCTCTGCGAAATCTTTGATGAGTCCTTTGATTGAAGCCGAGAATTTCTTCGCAAGGACTTTTGTTTGTTCGTCATGAGCACTTGTAAGAGCAATCTGTGATTGCCGTCGCCCCTACCGACAACTTTTCGCGATAGCATGGCTGGCTACTCCGGTACCCCACTCGCGAAGAAGCTCGGAATCAAGAGCGGGCAGCGGATCGCGTTCATCAATCCGCCGGCCTCGTTCGCCCAAGATCTCGGCGAGGTGCCGGACGACCTGCGCGATGTGAGTGGCGCGCGGTCGGAGATCGATCTGGCGGTCTTGTTCGTGACCGAGCAGCGTGCGCTGAAAAGGGGATTCGCGCCGCTGGCGAAGCGGCTCGCGCCGGCGGGGATGCTGTGGGTGTCGTGGCCGAAGAAGGCGAGCAAAATGCCGACCGATGTGACCGAGAACATCGTGCGCGACCATGGTCTCCAGGTTGGGCTCGTCGACGTCAAGATTTGCGCGGTGAACGAGATCTGGTCGGGCCGCAAGTTCGTCCGCCGGCTGAAGGATCGGCCGTTGGCGTAGCCGCCGACTGGCCTGACCGTCGTGACATTTCTCGCACGCAGTCGAGCATGGCGTCGGTAGTCCGCGCCGGCTAAGGTTGGGCACCTCGCACCCGAGGATGCACCACATGTCGCGCCTCTCCCGACTCGTCGCGCCGGCCATCGTCGCGCTGCTCGTTTCGTCATCAGCGAGCGCCCAGCAGCGAGCGGCAATCCTCATCGGCAACGTGCTCGCCGATTCGACCGACCGGCCGATCGCGGGCGCCGAAATCTTGATTCCGTCGCAGCAGCTGCTCGTGTTCAGCGACTCGCTCGGACACTTCCGGATTGGTCCGATCGCGGCGGGTCGTCATCTGGTGAGCGTGCGCAAAATCGGCTACGCGCCATCGTCGGCGATGATCACCTTCCATGCCGTCGACTCGAGTGAGGCGGACTTCGTGCTCGTGCCGCTCGAGAGGCCAGGCGCGATCCTCGCCGCCGACACGGTCGTCGGCAAGAGTGTTCCACTCGCGGCGAAGCTGATCGACTTCGAGCGGCGTCGCGCCAATGGGATTGGTCATTTTCTGAGCAGCGCGCAGATCGCCAAGCTCGACCAGCATCTGGTGTCCGAGATCCTGATGTCGCTCCCGGGGCCCAAGGTGTATCGCGGCGCGAGCAGCGCGGCGTGGGTGGCCGGTGGTCGCGGAGCGCGCTCGAACACGCTCACCGCCGTGTCGCGCGCCGATCGCATCCGCGGCGCGCCCGAGACTCCGTGCTGGGCGGCCGTTCGGGTCGATGGCGTGCTCGTCTACAGCGCGCGCCCGGGGGAAGGGCTCTTCGATGTGAACTCCGTACCGGCGAGCGAGATCGTCGGCATGGAGTTCTACAACGGATCCTCCGACATTCCGCCCGAGTTCAGCGGCGCGCGCAACACCTGTGGCTTGCTGCTGATCTGGACCAAGTGAGCGCTAGCGCGCGAGCTTCACCGACTGCAGCGCTTCACGGAGCCTTGGCAGCATCGCGCTGATCTCGGCCGGCGATACGGCGCCGACGGACAAGCGATACCAGCCAGCCGCGTCGCGTGTGCCGAACGCGTCGAACGGCACCACCGCGAGCCGCGCGCGGTCGAGCAGGAATGACCGGATGTCTTCGCTGCTGCGCAGCACCATGCCATTCTCGAGCCGGCCACCGTTCAGCGCGAAGTAGGCGCTGAGATAGATCGCCCCCATCGGCACGATCGCGTCCACCGGAAATCCATCCCGCTTCAACGCGATGATGCCGTCGTACAGCGCGGTCAATCGCGCTTGGACATTGTTGCGCATGACGTCGTGGTACGCCTTCACGCCCGCCGTCGCGCCGAGGAGCTTGGCGGTCGCGACCTGCTCGGCGCGCGGTGCCCAGGCACCCACGTGTCCCAGAATGTTGGCCATCTTCGCCACGACATCCGGCGGGCCGACGAGCCAGCCCACACGCAATCCGGTCGACGCGAACCCTTTCGAGATGCCGTCGACGAAGATGGTGTACTGCCGCATCTCCGGTCGCAGCGTCACCGGATCGACGTGCTTGGTCGCGCCGAAGGTCAGCATCC
>JALZAE010000632.1 GCA_030948535.1 Gemmatimonadota bacterium
GCCCCATTCTTTTTTTCGCCCCAACCCCAACCTCATTCCTTCAGTAATTCAAAGGAACGTCGGCCGCCACCGGCACCCCAACCCCCAGCAGTTTAGCCACCGTCGCCGCAACCTGCGTGAGGCGCGAGTTCGGCGCGAGTCGCCTCGGCACGATTCCCTTTCCGACGACGATGAAGGGAATGAACACGTCGCCGGGATTCGAGGTGCAATGCTGGCGGAGGGCAACGTCGCCCGCGACGCAGCCTTCGCCTTTGCCGCCGCCGTGGTCGGCGGTAATGATCAGCGCGGTCGTACCGGCATCGACCGACGGCTTGATCGCCGTCCAAAGCCGGCCGATCGCCGCATCGACGTGCGCGACGGCCGCGAGCCAAGACGGATTGAGCACCTCGCCGCCGCCGAGTGCGGGAGAAAGCCATCCGAGGTCGTGGCCGGCGAGATCGACGTCGCTGAAGTGGACGAAGAGGATCTCGGGCGGGCTCGCGCTCGTCGCGACCGCGATCGCCTGGTCGGCGACATCATCGACATCGAGTTGCGCGCCGATGAGCGTATCGAGCACGAAGAACTGTTGTGCCTGCTGGCGCGCCGAGAGTGGAACCAGGATCGCGCCGATGACCGCTTTGCTGTGCTTGCCCGCCGTCTTCGCCCAGTCGAACACCGAGCTCGCGGCGTGCAGCGCGAGTGTCGCGCCGGTGCCCGCGTCGAAGGTGTTGTCGCGAATGCCAAAGGTGGTGACGTCGCGGCCCGTCAGCATCGCGAGATGACCGGGCACCGTCATCGACGGCACGACAGTGCGCATGCTGTCGGTCCACGCGCCGCGATCGATGAGACTCGCGAGCACCGACGAGCGCACGAACGCGTCGCCTCTGAGCCCATCGATGCTGACGAGTATGACGCGATCGTACTTCGTCGACGGCGTGACCGCGCCGCCCGTTCCGGTGGCGTCACCGGCGGCACCGTTACAGGCGACCGCGAGTGCGGCCACCACGATCGATGCGAGCACCGGCGCGAAGAATTTGCGTCTCATTGCCACTGTCCTGCTGCACTGTTGATGAGCGGGTCCGACACCGGCAGGTCCAATCGGATGACGGGCTTGGGTGTGCCGCGTCACTGCTGGCTAGAAGAGAGTATCGGCCGCTCGGGGCACGGGTCGTGCTTGAGTCGTGGGATCCTGACTTCGACCATTCACCCACGAGCGCATCATGGCCGCAACTTCGAGTAAGCAGCCCGATAAGGACGTCGGCGTCGCCACGTCGACCGAGAAGAAGCTCGACGATTTGTATTCCCTCATTGAGGGAATCGAGACGGCGATGTTTACCACCCGGCGGCGCGATGGTCGCCTGGTGTCGCGCGCGATGCAGGCACAGCCCCGCAACGCGATCGCCGACCTGTGGTTCGTCGCCGACATCGGGTCGCACAAGTTCGAGGAGCTGGCGAACGATCCCAACGTCAACATCTCGTTCTTTAGAGATCGTTCGAAGGAGTGGGTCTCGATTAGCGGTGTGGCGCAGGTCTCGAAGAGCCGCGAGCTCATCCGAAAACTGTACAAGCAGGATTGGAAGGCGTGGTTCGGCGACGAGGGCGGCGAGCGGGATGGCAGCGCCACCGATCCCCGCCTCGCGCTCATTCTCATCGACGTCGATCTCGCGACCTATCTCAAGATCGACAAGCCTCGGCCGATCGTGCTGTTCGAGGTCCTGAAGGGAATGATCACCGGCACCAAGCCGGATATCGGCGAAGAGCGCACGCTGCTGGGGACGGAATTCGACAGCTGAGTCGCGTCACACCAGCTCGACGTGCCACTCCACCGGCACATCCGGCCGGATCGAGTCACGCACCGAGCAGTACTTGTTCACCGACAACTCCACCGCGCGCTCAGCGGCGGCGCGCTCGATCCCCGCGCCGCCGATCCGGAATTTCATCAACACGTGCTTGAGCCGCCGCGGCGTCGTGTCGACGCGTGTGCCGATCACCTCCACCTCGAGGAGCGACACCGGCGTCCGCCCCTTCTCGAGAATCAGCACCGTGTCCGACGCGGCGCAGGCGGCGAGCGAGCTCAGCATCGCGTCGACGGGACCCTGCGCCTCTTTCGAGTTGGCATCGATCAGCGACGGCGGCGCGGCGCCGTCCGCGCGTGCCGTCTCGAACAACAGACCATGCTTCCACTTGGCGATGATGCGATTCGGCGGCTTCGGGGCCGCCGGCGTGGTGTCGGCGCTCACTTTTCGATCGGTACCCGCACGGAGTTTCCCCACTCCGTCCAGCTGCCGTCGTAGTTGCGAACTTTGTCGAAGCCGAGCAGGTAGGTAAGCACGAACCAGGTGTGCGAGCTGCGCTCACCGATGCGACAGTAGGCGATGACATCATCCCCGGCTTTGAGGCCGGCCTCGCCCATGTAGATCGCCTTCAGCTCTTCGGCGTTCTTGAACGAGCCATCGGGATTCGCCGCGCGCGCCCACGGAACACTCTTGGCGCCAGGAATGTGTCCGCCGCGCAGCACTCCTTCCTGGGGATACTCGGCCATGTGGGTCTTCTTGCCGCTGAACTCATCCGGCGAGCGGACGTCGATCATCGGCTTCTTCGCCTTCATGTGCTCCAGCGTCTGCTCCTTGAACGCGCGGATCTTCACGTCGTCGCGATCGGCGGCCGTGTATTGCGTCGCCGGAAACTTGGGAACGTCGGTGTTCATGGCCCGGCCTTCCTGCTCCCACTTGATGCGGCCGCCGTCGAGGATCTTCGCGTTGTCGAAACCAAAAAGACGGAACACCCAGAACGCGTACGTCGCCCACCAGTTATTCTTATCGCCGTAGAAGACCACCGTCTTCGACTGATCGATGCCGCGTTCGCGGAGCAGCTTCTCGAATTGCCGCGGATCGACGTAATCGCGCATGACCGAATCGTTGAGGTCTGCATGCCAGTCGATCTTCTGCGCCCCGGGAATGTGTCCGGTGTCGTAGAGCAGTACGTCCTCGTCGCTTTCCAGAATACGCAGGTTCGGATCGCTGAGATGCGCGGCGAGCCAGTCGGTCGACACGAGCACTTCGGGGTGGACGTACCCTTTCTGGACGACGGCTGTGTCCGCGGTCGGAGGGGTGGTAGTCATGGTGCGTGTCCTCGGTGGTGATCGATGCGGCGCGAATGCGGCATCGCTGGATCGGAATTCCAACCTCTACGGCTAGTGGTAGATCGTGTCAAGCGACGGCCCGACTGCGAAATCACAGATTTCTCAGATTATCCGATTCGCGTTCCATTCTCTACCTGTCGCTCGACCTCCAGCAGGATGACCTCGTGCGGCTGCGGCATCGCGCCGAGTACGAGCACCTCGCTGTTGAATCCGGCAATCCGGCGCGGCGGAAAATTCACGACGGCCACCACCTGCCGCCCGACGAGCGCCTCGGGCGTGTAGTGCACGGTGAGTTGCGCGCTCGACCGCTTGACCCCCACCTCCGCGCCGAAGTCGATCACCAATTTGATCGCCGGCTTGCGCGCTTCGGGAAATGGATCGGCCCGCACCACCGTGCCGACGCGGATGTCGATCTGCTCGAATTCTTCGAACGTGGCCATGCGCGATGCTCGCGGCTCGGTGTTCGGTAGTCGATCCATCGGGTATATTCGAGAGCACCATGATAACCCGAATTCGCATCCGCGCGACCGCGCTGGCGGCGCTTCTCGCGCCGCTCGCGCTCCCGGCGCAAGGGTCGGGCCGGCACGTCGATCGCGCCATCGCGCGCTACTTCGACCTCGTGCGCCCCGTTTACTCCGGCGACAGTGCGAAAGCCGTTACCGCCTTCGTCGAGCAATACTTTCGCGTCCCCGGCAACACGGGCTTCAATGCCAGCATCGAGCGGGTGCGTGGCGTACTCGAGCGCGCCGGCTACCAGCCGGAGTCGGCGGCGACCGCCGGCACACGGCTGACGTACCGGCTCGAGCATCGGCCGATGCCGCAGCCGACGTGGGAGCCGGTCGATGCGTCGCTCTCCGTCGTCGGCGACGCGACCCCCGTGCTTCGCTTCGCGACCAATCGGAACATGCTCGCGATCAACTCCTACTCGACGCCCGCCGGCGGCATCGAGGCGGTGTTGATCGATGTCGGGAAGGGAACCGCGGCCGAGCTCGACGCCGCCAGCGTCGCCGGAAAGGTCGTTCTGGCCGAAGCACCACTCGGACAGCTTTTCCGAGAGGCCGTGCAGAAGCGCGGCGCGCTCGGCGCGCTTGCGTACAACATGCCGTCGTACACCGAGCCCTCGCGCAACCGCACCTCGATCCAATTCGGCAGCATCGCGCTCGACACGGCGAAGAAATCGTGGGGCGTCTTCCTCTCCTATGCCGCGCGCGAGGCGCTGCACGCCGCGCTCGTCAAGGGTGTCACTCGTGTGCGCGTCGTCACGGCGAGCCGCATCTATCCATCCGAAGAGTTGACGCTCGTCGCGGAGGTCCGCGGCGCGCGCCTGCCTGACGAGCGCTACGTCTTCAGCGCGCACGTGCAGGAGCCGGGCGCCAACGACAACGCGACCGGCGTCGGTGCGCAGGCAGAGATGGCGCGCGTGGCGGCGATGCTGGTCAAGCGCGCCGCCATCGATCCGCAGCGCACGATCACCTTCCTGTGGGGGCTCGAAGTCTCGTCCACCCAGCGCTACCTGACGGAGAACGCTGAGCGCGCTGCCGGCGTGCGATGGGGCACGAGCCTCGACATGGTCGGTGAAGACACGAAGAAGACCGGCGGCACCTTCCTGATCGAGAAGATGCCCGATCCATCATCGATCTGGACGCGCGGGGAGGACCGCCACACCGAATGGGGCGGCGGCGAGCCGCTCACGAAGGACAAGCTCCGACCGCACTACTTCAATGATTTCATTCTCGCGCGCTGTCTCGATCAAGCCTCCGTCACCGGTTGGCTCGTACGCACGAATCCCTTCGAGGGCGGCAGCGATCACGTTCCCTTCTTGCGCGCGAACAAGCCGGGCGTGCTCTTCTGGCATTTTACGGATCACTTCTATCACACCGACGGGGACCGCCTCGACAAGGTCTCGGCGCCGGAGATGAAGAACGTCGGCGTGTCGGCGCTCGTCGCCGCGCTGACCCTCACCAGCGCCGACGGTGCCGTCGCGCGCGCCATCATCGCCGAGGTGCAGCAGGCCGCGCTCGATCGCATCGCGGCCGAGTTGGCGCTGAGCACCAAGGCGATGGCGTCGAACGGCGATGCCGCGCGCGAGCGCGACATCCTCGCGACCTGGACCGACTACTACGTGAAGGCGTTCGCTACGACGACGGACATCGAGATCGGCGGCACATCGGCCGCGACGCAGAGCGCGATCGACGCCGCCGCCAAGCGCGTCGCCCAGGCCGGCGCCGCGGCCTGTGCAAAGCTCAGTGGATGCGCTCCATAGTGCCGGCACGCTAATGGGCCAATACAAATACCACGTGTTCGTCTGCACATCGGGCGGCACGTGTCCATCACAGGGCGCGGACGCCGTGCACGCCACGCTCAAGCGCGGCGTCGCCGATGCCGGCCTCAAAGGGATCGTTCGCGTGAACCACGCCGGGTGCATGAACCAGTGCGGCCACGGTCCAATGGTCGTCGTGTACCCCGAGGATGTCTGGTATCACCACGTCGACGTCTACGGCGCCGAGCGCATCCTGCGCGATCACCTGATTGGTGGAAGCGTTGTAGACTCGTATCGGTATGTAGCGCCGCCGGGCGATAACAAGGAGAAAGAAGAAAGGGACTAGGTGTTAGGTGTTGAGGTGTTGAGGGCGTCGGCAGGAT
>JALZAE010000634.1 GCA_030948535.1 Gemmatimonadota bacterium
GATCCGCGGCGGCGTACAGCACGTCCGCGAGAAGATTCACGGCGACGAACACGACGCTGAGAAAAAGCACCGTCCCCTGAATCGCCGGCAAATCGCGCTTCTCGATCGAATTCACGACGTACCGCCCAAGCCCGGGCCACGAAAACACGCGCTCCGTCAGAATGCTGCCGGTGAGATACGAGCCGAAATCGAGCGCCAGCACCGTGATCACCGGGATGAGCGCGTTCCGCAGCGCATGGCGCACGAGTACCGATCGCTCAGTGAGACCCTTCGCGCGAGCGGTGCGCACGTAGTCGCTGCTCAGTACTTCGAGCATCGCCGAGCGCGTCATGCGCGCGAGAAAGGCGATGCTTCGCATGCCGAGCGCGAGCGCGGGAAGTATCAGAAACTGCAACCCGCCGGCGCCGGATGGCGGCAGCCACCTGAGCGTCACCGCGAAGATGAAAATCAGAATCAACCCGACCCAATACACCGGGAAGGAGATCCCGAGATAGGCGATGCCCAACGAGAGGCGGTCGATCCATCCGCCGGGATTGCGCGCGCTGAGTACCCCGAGAGAAATGCCGAGCGTCGCGGCGAGTAGCATCGCGGCGCCGGCGAGCTCGAGCGTTCGCGGAAAGCGTTCGGCGATCTCACTGCGGATGCTGCGCCCGGAGATGTACGATCGGCCGAGATCGCCGCGCAGGGCGCCGCCCGCGTAGTGCGCGAATTGGAGAGGCAACGGATCATCGAGCCGCAGCTCGGCGCGCAACCGCGCGATCGTCGCCGAGTCGCTACGCTCGCCGACCATCGCCATCACCGGATCGCCGGGCGCGACATAGAGAAGAAGGAATGTGACGACGAGCACGCCGGCGAGCGTGGGAATCGCGAGCAGGATGCGGCGCGCGAGAAAACGCAGCATCAGCGCGCGATCAGGACATCAGTCCATCGCTGGCCGTTGAAGATCGTCGGAACCTTGAAGCCCTTGATCCACGGCTGCACGGCGAACAGCTCGTTGTAGAAGAACAGATAGATCATCGGCGCGTCGGCGAACTGGAGCGCATCGGCCTGCCGGTAGAGCGCGGCGCGCTTGGCATCGCTCTGCTCGCGGCGCGATGCGGTGACGAGCTCGTCGTACGCCGGATTCTGGTAAAACGACTCGTTGCCGCCGACGCCGCGGTTCGCGCCGTGGAGCAGGGGGTACAGAAAGTTTTCCGCATCGGGATAGTCGGCGTACCAATCCTTGAGATGCAGATCGGTGCTTCCCTTGCGCGCCGCTTCCCGCACCGAGGCCGCATCGCGCTGCACGATCTTCACGCGAATGCCGGCCTCGGCGAGGTTGCTCTGCATCGCCTGCGCGACGCGCGTGAAGTTCGCATCGGTCGACAGCCAGAGCTCGACGTCGATGCCCGCCGGGTGGCCGGCGGCGGTGAGCAGCGCCTTTGCTTTGGCGACGTCGTGCGGGTACGGCGCGCGCGCGGTGTCGGCACCATCGAGTGACGGTGGAATGACGCCGGCGGCGAGCCGGCCGCGCCCGCCCATCAACCGATCGAGAATCTGGCCGCGATCGAGCGCGAGGTTGAGCGCTTGGCGTACTCGCGCATCGGTCAGCGGCCCGCGCGTGGTGTTGATGGCGACGTACCAGAGCCGCAGCGCCGGCGCCGAAACGAGCGTCGCCGATTTCGCATCGGTGCGCTCCCACTGCCGGGTCTCGGATTCGGGGATGTAGAGCAGGTCGACGCGGCCGCTCTCGAACTCGGCGACTCCGGTCGACGGCTCGGGGATGATGCGCGCGAGCAGCGAGTCGGTCTTCGGAGCGCCGCCGAAGTAATTCGAGTTCTTCGCGAACAGCAGATAGTCGTCGCGCTTCCAGGTGACCAGTCGCCACGGTCCGGTGCCGACCGGGTGCTCGCCGAAGTCTTGCGCGACGCTGTCGGGAACGATCGATGCCACCGGCATCGCGAGCAGCTTCGGGAAAATCGCCAGCGCGGTGTCGAGGGTGATGCGCAGTGTCGAATCGTCGATGGCGGTGAGGCCGTCGATGGTCTTGGCGGTCCCGGCCGCGAAGGCTTTCGCGCCGCGAATCGGATAGAGCGGCCATCCGCGCCCGCCGCGCGTCGCGGGATCGAGTACGCGTTGCCAGCTGCGTGTCACGTTCCGCGCGCGGAACACGGAGCCATCCGAGAACTTCACGCCGCTTCGCAGATGCATTGTGTACGTCAATCCATCCTGCGACACATCCCAGCGCTCGGCGAGCGACGGCTCGAGCCGGGCCTCGGGAGTAAATCGGGTGAGTCCGTCGAAGACGTAGGCGACGGCGCGGCCGGTAGGCACATCGGTCGAGAGCGCGGGATCGAGCGAGCGCGGATCGTAGGTGTCGCGCGAATCGATCAGCGTGTGGCGCTGCGGAAGGGACTCGGCGCCGCGACACGAGGCGAGCGCAAGAAGCGTCGCGGACAATGCGAGCAGAGCGGCCGAGCCGTGCGCGGCGCGCGAGTGACCAGGTCGTGGCATGGGCATCGGGCAGAGATGACATCGCGTCCCACGCCGCCCCGTTCGTGTTGACAGGGGGCAGGAATCGCGTGAACTTATCGGACCTCACATATAGCGTCAATCGCAAACATCGGCGTGCGGGCGGTGTAATTTGAGAGCGAGCCCGCAACGTTCGGCCCCCGCGGCGAGGGGGCCGTTGTTCTATCGAGGATCCCGATGCACGAGCCGCGTGACGACGACCACGATCCGAGGACGGAGTACTACTACCGCCGTCCACTGCGGGCGGCGGAATTGCTGCCGGTGATCGGCGCGGCCGTGGGCGCGGGGATCGTCACCTTCTACTTCGCCCGAATGATCGCGCAGCGCACGCCGCTCGTCCCGCGCGAGCCGCGCGCCGGCAAGGGTACGAGCGAGCGCGTGCGGGACGACCATCGCGGGTGATGCGCCGTGGCGTCGCACTCGCGCGGCTACCGCTCCTCGCGCTCGCCCTGTGCTGCGCGCCGGCGGTGATGCTCGCGCAGGATCTGCGCTGTGATCTCGGCGATCCCGAGATTCGGTCGGTGAGCTTTCAGGGCAACAAGCATTTCAATCAGGCGCAGCTCGCGTCGGCGATCGTCACTACCGCGTCGGCCTTCACGCGCCGCATTCCCGTCATTCCGTTTGGCGCCAAGCACTGTCTCGATGCACAGGAACTGCGGACCGACGTACTGCGGCTGCGCGCGTTCTATCTCCTGCGAGGCTACTATCGCACCGCTATCGATACCGTCGTCACGCACACGAACGGACACACGGTGCTCGTCACGTTCAGGGTGACCGAAGGTCCGCCGGTCCCGATCGATTCCATCGCGGTGGCCGGACTGGAGCAGGTTCGCGATGGCCCGGAGCTCGGGCGGTTGATGCTATCGCTCAAGGGCACGCCATACGATCGCGTGCGGCTCGCCGGAATCGAGGACAGCATTCGCTTGCGCCTGCGCGAGGAGGGGTACGCCCACGCCGAGCGTCCGACCGGCATCAAGCAGCTCGACTCGGCGCGGCTGCGGGCGACCGTGGTCGACAGCTTTCCGACCGGACCGATCGCGCGGGTCGACTCGATTCGCATCGAAGTCGCGAGCGCGGATCCGGGCCGTCGTCCGGAAATCAAGCCGAGCACGATCCGGTCGCTGCTCGCGATTCATAAAGGCGATTTGTTCCGCGAGGGCGCGATGCTCGAGAGCCAGCGCCGCTTGTATCAGCTGGAGGTGTATCGGCAAGTCGAGATCGGGCTCGACTCCAGCGACGCGCGGAATCGCACCGACTCGCTGCTCACCGTCGACGTGCGGCTGGTCGAGGGCGATCTGCGGACGCTGCGCGTCGGCGCGGGATGGGCGACGAACGACTGCTTCAGGACGCAAGCGCGCTACACCGACCGCAATTTCCTCGGCGGGGCGCGACGGTTGGAGCTGAACGGCCGGCTGTCGAAGATCGGGATCGGGCGGCCGCTCGACACCTTCCGCGATTCCTTCTGCCAGCCCATCCGCCAGGATTCGGGGAGCCAGAAGCTCAACTATTTCACCGAAGCGGTGTTCCGTCCGCCGACTCTATTCGGCGCGCACATTGCGCCGTCGTTCTCGCTGTACAGCGAACGCCGATCCGAGTTCGAGGCGTACGTGCGCTACACGCGCATCGGACTCGGCGCATCGGCGACCCGATTGCAGCAACCGCGGCTACCACTGACGCTGTCCTATCAGTTGGAGTACGGGAGCACCGAGGCGCAGCCGGTCGTCTTCTGCCAGCTGTTCAATCTGTGCGAGGCCGATGCGATCCATCAGGCGGGACGCGTGACACTGCTGAATGCCGTATCGCTCACCGGTACGCGCGACCGCACCGACAACCCCGTCGATCCGCAGCACGGGACGCTGCTGCGAGTGGAGACTCGGCAGGTCTTCACGTCGACGGGATCACAGTCGCCGCAGGTGACCTTCAATCGGTTTCTCGGCGATGCGGCGTGGTATCAGCCCGCGGGCCGTGGCGCCGTGCTGGCGATGCGCATCCAGATCGGCGGGGTCGTCTCGGGGCAACTGCACGGCGCGGCGCACGAGAACGTGCCGCCGCAGGAGCGGTTGTACGCCGGCGGTCCGAACTCTGTTCGCGGGTTCGGCCAGAACCAACTCGGTCCCGTGGTCTACGTCGTCGACACGTTCGCGATCACGAATGGCGGCGTGACCTACGAGGCGACGCCGACGTCGCGCGTGCGGCAGATTTCGCCGGTCGGTGGCAACGCGTTGCTCGTGAGCAACGCCGAGCTGCGGCTGCGCAGCCCTTTTCTCCCGGACCTGCTGCAATGGGCGGCGTTCGTCGATGCCGGCCAGGTATGGAACCGCAGCGACAAGCCGGTCGACATCTCCGAAGTACGCATCACGCCAGGCTTGGGGTTGCGCCTGTTGACCAAGATCGGACCCGTGCGCGTCGATGTCGGCTACAATCCCTACGGTCTGACGACGGGGCAGGCCTACTACTTTGCCCGCTCGAGCGTCAACTCGCCGCTGCTCTGCGTGAGTCCAGGCAATACGCTGAACCACGGTGACCCGAACTCCGGCACCTGCGCGGCAACCTTCTCGGTGCCAAAGCAGTCGTTCGGCTCACGGTTGACCTGGAATTTCAGCATCGGCCAGGCGTTCTAGCGCATGCCCCGACGCCGGATGGTCGCGCTCGCCAGCGCCGGGGTGATCTTTCTGCTCGTGCTCATTCTCGCGCTCGCCTTCACCTCCGTGACGCAGACGGAGTTCGGGCGGTCGTGGACGCGGCGCGCGCTGCTCTCGCTGCTCGAGCCGGCGTTTCGCGGCAAGGGCAAGCTCTACGTCGGTCACATGAGCGGCGGCCTGGTGAAAGGAGTGACCATCGATTCGATCGCGTTGCGCGATGCGGATGACTCGCTCTTCGTCAGCACCGGACCGCTCACGGTGACGTGGGACCCGCGCGATCTCATCGACAAGCGCGTGCTCATTCGCGCGCTCGATGTCGCGCATCCGATGATCAATCTGCGACGCCACTCCAACTGGGAGTGGAACTTCAACCGGATCTTCAAGAGCAGCGGCCCCGATGGTCCGCGCGGCGCGGGCCGCAGCTTTGGCGACTTCGTCATCATCCGCGACCTCACCATTCGCGACGGCACCTTTTTCGTCACGCAGCCGTGGGAGCCCGATGACACACTCCACGGCCGCGCGCGCCAGCTGGCAATCGACCGGGCGATCGCCGCGCCCGAGCACGTGGTGCGGCACACCGGTGAAGGACTGAAGAAGACGTGGACGTGGACCAACGCTACCGGGGACATTCCCTACATTCGCATCGCCGATCCGGATAGCACGGGGCGACTGTTCGACGTGCGCAAGCTCGATGTCGATGAGGCTGATCCGCCGCTCAATGTGCGCGACTTGCGCGGCGCGGTGTTCATCAAGGGCGACACCGCCTTCTTCAACGGGAAGCACTTCAATCTGCCCGCCTCCACCGGAACGGCGGCCGGCAAAGTGTGGTGGGGTCACGATCTCCCCGTCCGCTACGATATCACGATCGTGGCCGATTCCTTCGCGCTCAACGACGTCAATTGGGCGTACACCACACTGCCGCGCACCGGCGGCGGAAAGGGCGTGCTGACCATTCGGAACAGCCCGCGCGACCTGCGCGTGTTGGATTACGGTCTGACCAAGCTCGATGTGCGCACGACCAAGTCGCATCTCACGGGCGCCATGACCTTCGGCGTCGGCGCGCCGGTGCTGATCCTGAAAGATGTCGACATGGTCGCCGACCCGATCAACTTCGATCTCATCCGCACGCTCAATGGCGCGCCCTTTCCGGTGGATTGGCAAGGCGAGCTCACAGGGATGCTCCGCGGTCGCGGCGGTCCGCTGAATCGGTTTGTCGTCGACTCGTCGCACTTCATCTTCCGCGATGCCCACGTGCCGGGCGCAATCGCGCGCGCCTCCGCCCGCGGCATGCTCGACGTCCTGTATCCCGCCTTTGCCGCCTTTCGCGGGCTCGATGTCAACGTCGAAACCTTCGACCTACGCACGCCGCAATTTCTTTTCCCGAACTTCCCAAAGCTCAACGGCACGGTGACGGGCACAGCACGACTCGACTCGGTGTGGACCGACGTCCGATTCTCCAACGCCGACTTTACGCACCGCGACGGTGACGGGCCGCCGACGCATTTCACCGGTCGCGGCCGAGTCACCGACGAGCCGACGGTCGTCCGCTTCGATGTCGCTGGCGACGCCGATTCCCTTTCGTTCACGACGCTGGCCAAGAGCTACGTCAACATCCCGCTCCGCGGAAACTTCGCGGGCCCCATGACCGTGCGCGGCACGATCGACGACTTCGAGCTCGTCACGACGCTGAGTGGCGCGGCCGGGACAATGAGCGTGAATGGCCGCTTCGATGATGACCCCCCGGGCTACTTCGCGCGCGCCAAAGGATCCGTGAAGGATCTCAACGTGCGCGCGCTGCTCGACAAGCCCGCGATGCCGGTGACGCGACTCAACGCGCAGTTCGAGTCCGACATCCGCTTCGACTCCCTGGCCAACGCCGAAGGCACGGTAGCGATCGACATCGACCGGTCGCGCGCGGACACGATGCGCATCTACGCCGGCACGGCGCGGCTCGCGTTCGGTGGCGGACGCGTGCGAGTGGACTCTTTGCGCGTCGAGACGAATCTCGCCACGGCGATACTGCGCGGCGCCCTGGGCGTCGCTGCCGGCGTCACCGACTCCTTGCGCTACGCGATCACCGCCGATTCGCTCGGCGCCTTCCGTCCCTGGATTCGCAAGCCGCCGATCAAGCGCGGCGCATCCGAGCTCGCCTCGCCCGACTCCGGTGTCGCGCCGGCGCAGCGCGATTCCGCATTCGATGCGATTCGTGAGCAGATGACCGGCACCATCACCGTGCGTGGAACGATCGCCGGCTCGGTCGCCGACTCGATGCGGACAACCGGCACCCTCGACGCCCGCGACTTGTTCGATGCGGGCGACCAGATCCGGCACGCCCTCATTGCCTACGACGTCGCCGGAATTCCCAACGCCATGCACGGAACGGCGCAGGCGTCGATCGATACGGCGAGTCTCCTCGGCGTCGCGATCGTGCGTGCGGATGCCCGTCTCGCCATGCAAAATAAATCGACCGGCAAGCTCGGCCTCTCGGCATCGACCACCACCGGCGTGCGGGCCTTGAGCACGCTGCGATTCGACGTTCGCGACAGCAGCACGATGGTGTTGCTCGACACGTTCGCGCTGCACCTGCGCGACCGCACATGGACCATGCTCGCGCCGTCGACGATCGACTACGATGGCGACGGCGTCACCCTCTCGCCGATCACCCTCAGCAACGGCGGCGACGGCTCGATCGCGCTCGACGGACTCTTTCACGCCGAGAAGCCCGGGTCGGCTTCACTGCGGGTGCGACGACTGCCGTTGAGTGACATCGGAGTGCTGGTGCAGACCGCCAAGCCGCTTGGCGGCGTACTCGACAGTCTCGATCTGCGGATGCAGGGCACCACCCTCGCCCCGATCATTCGTCTCGGTGCCTCCGTCGACAGCGCGCAGTATGGCCCGGTGCGGCTGCCGCACATCGCGATCGGCGGAGGGTACGCAGATCACCGCACCGACGACACGCTGCGTGTCATCGACCGCGGACAGACCGTACTCGGGTTCGTCGCACAGCTTCCGATGGATCTTTCGCTGCAGGCCGTCGATCAACGTTTGCTGCCGGGAGAGCTTCGCGCGCGGGTGAGCGCGGACAGCGTCGCGCTTGGCGTGTTCGGCGCCATTGCGCCGCAGCAGGTCGCGCCGATGCGCGGGACGATCACCACGGAGCTCGACGTCAGCGGCACGTGGAAGGCGCCGCGATTCGCCGGCAGCCTGGCGGTGAGCGAGGGTGTGGCTCGCTTGCCGATGCTCGGCATCACGTTGAACAGGTTGAACGCCGACATCCTTCTACGCAACGACACCGTGCTGGTGCGCAAGCTCACGACGTACAGCGACAATCCGCGCGGCGGGCCCCTGTCGGTGTCGGGCGCTGTCGGCATTCGCGAGATCAAGAATCCGGTCTTCGACATCACCCAACAGGCCCGCAACTTCCAGATGATGCGGCTGCGCCGCGTCGCCGACGTCGAAGTGACGGACAGCCTGCGCATCATCGGGCCGCTGCATGGCGCGCGCGCGGATGGCTTCGTGGTGGTCGACCGCGGCAACATCTATTTGCCGGAGCTGGCCACCAAGCAGCTCGCCGATCTCTCCGACCCGTTCTTCGCCAGCCTCATCGACACCACGACCGAGAAGCCGCCGCAGCCGGTCAACCTGGCCAAGTATCTCCGCAGCGCAAACGTGCAGGTGCGACTGGGCGACGACGTCTGGCTGCGGTCGCGCGAGGCGAACGTGAAGCTCAGCGGCGCTGTCGATGTCTCGCGGTCCGCCGAGGCCGACCCGTCGGATGCGGCGCTGTCGTTCGCGGGGCGGCTGCAGGCAGATCGCGGCACGTACCGGCTCGACCTCGGCTTGCTGCAGCGGACGTTCGACGTGGACAGCGGCGCGGTCCGCTTCTACAACAGCGCCGACATTCCGCCGCAAATCGACATCTGGGCGACGTACGTGGTGCGCCAGCTGAGCGAAGCCGACGTGCGCATCCACGCGCACATCGCCGGAACGCTCAGCCGGCTGACGCTCGATCTGTCGAGCGACAAGCGCTACCAGGTGAGCTACACGGAGATTCTGAGCTACCTGCTCTTCGGCGCGCCGTCCTTCGCCGTGGGACAGGGCGGGCAGTCGGCGGTGCGACAGGCGGCCGGCGCGATTCTCCCGACGGTGGGCAGCGCCCTCGCCGACGTCCTCTCGGCGCAGTTCGGTAGCTTCTTCGACCTGTTCCAGATCCAGACCGGCGGTTTGAACGAAGACATCGCGTCGACGACCGGCACGTCGAACCAGAGCTACGCGTCGACGATTCTGAATAACACGCGCGTCGGCTGGTCGCAGCAGCTCGGCAGACGATTCTTCTACTCGGTGAACCTCGGATTCTGCGTCGGCTCGAGCGGGGCAAATCCCAATCAGTCGGCCGATCCACTCTACGTCGGCGGATCGCTCGAGTATCGCTTCCAGCAGGGCTTCTGGGCCGCGCTCGGCTACGAGCCGCAGCAGTCCTGTCGCACGGACATCCTCGGCATCTCCAGCCGGAAGCAGATCGGATTCGATCTCTTCAAGGAATGGAGATTCTGAGGGGACCTGTGTTGCTCATCGCGAATCCGGCGGCGCGGCGCGGCTCGAGATGGTATGACCGAGCGAAAACCGCGTTCGAGTCCGCCGGCATCGCGTGCGACGCCATTGTGACGACGCACCCCGGTCACGCCGCGGAGATCGCGACCGAGCGCTGCGCGCGGTACGAGGCGGTCTTCACTCTCGGTGGCGACGGCACGGCGATGGAAGTGATCGGCGCGCTGGCGCACGGTCCGATTCCGGTCGGTGTGCTGCCGGGAGGAACGGGCAACTTGGTCGCGCGGGCGCTCGGCATTCCCCTGCGTGTCGACCGGGCGGTGCGCGCGCTGCTCGAGGGAAGCGTTGCCGAGATCGACCTCGGCGTGATCGACGGCACGCGGCGCTTCGCCTTCGCCGCGGGCGTCGGCATCGATGCGCGGATCATCGAGGAGACCCCGCCCGCGCTCAAGCGCCGATTCGGCTTTCTCGCGTACGCACTCACGGCGGCGAAGGCGTCGCTGCGCCGGCGCGAGTTCATGGCGCGCGTCGAAGTCGACGGCGTCGTCGTCGAGCGGCGCGCCGTGGCCGTGATGATCGCCAACTTCGGCACGGTGTTGAGCGATTTGCTCGTGCTCGGCCCCGGCATCCTGCGCGACGATGGGAAGCTCGACGCGTGCATCATCTGTCCGAGCGGGTCGCTCGACGCGATACATATCGCCTGGCGGATGATGCGCGGCGATTTCCGCAACATGAGATCGCTCGAGTATCTGCCCGGCAAGGAGATACGCATCACCTGCGACCCGCCCCAGGTCTTTCAAGCCGACGGCGAAGTGCTCGGCACGACGCCCTTCGTGGCCCGCGTCGATCCGCTCGCCGTGCGTCTGCTGGTGCCTCGCCGCGATTGACTGGGCTCGCGCCGATCCGTACGTTCGAAATCCATCCATGGCGACCATTCTCATCGTCGACGACGACCCACAAGTGACGTCCGCGATCGGGGCGTTCTTCGAGCGCGGCGGTCATCACGTCGTACGTGCCGCCGGCGGCAAGGATGCGATCGATGCCTACCACGCCGAGCGCTTTGACCTGGTGCTGCTCGACGTGCGGATGCCCGAGGTCGATGGCTTCGAGGTGCTATCGCGCATTGGCGGTGACGATGCGGTGGTGATCATGATCACCGGTCACGGCGACATCGAGCTGGCCGTACGCGCCATGCGCGAAGGCGCCGAGAACTTTCTCACCAAACCGATCGACCTGCATCACCTCGGCGCCGCGGCGGAGCACGCGCTGGAGAAGAAGCGGGTGCGGCAGGCGAAGCGGCACGCGCGACGCTCGTTGGCGGACGTCGAGCGCGCGCACATCGAGCGAACGCTGCACGCGCACAATGAGAATCGCACGCGTGCCGCGCGCGAGCTCGGCATCTCGCGCGCCACCCTCATTCACAAGATCAAGATCTACGGCCTCGAGTCGCATCCGCCGTCGCGAGCGATGTCGAGCAGCGCGCACTCGGCGGTGACTTCATGACGCAGCTCCACGAGCACGACGCGATGATGTGCCGCGCCTGCGGCCGCGAGGAGCGCGCCTCGGAAGGATTTCCGTGCGAGGAGTGCGGCACTTTCATCTGCCTGCTGTGCAACTTCAAGGGCGTGCTCTACTGCCGCGCGTGCACCACGAAGAAAAAGGAGCAGGAGTCGAAGTGACCGTGTCGGATCGATGACAGCGGCACCAGACTTCACTCCCTTCGGACTCGCTATTGGTCACGCGACCGAACAGGCTGGCGGCACCGGACTCACCGTCGTTCGCGGAATCGACGCTCCCTTTCGCGCCGCGGCGTCCATCTTCGGCCGCGCGACGGGCACGCGCGAGCTCGACGCGCTCTCCCCGGAACATCTCGTCGACCGAGTCGACGCGATTCTCCTCACCGGCGGCTCGGCATTCGGACTGGGCGCCGCCGACGGCGTGATGCGCTGGATGGAAGAGCGCGGCCGCGGATTTTCGGTGAGCGTGGGCGTCGTGCCCATCGTTCCCGCGGCGGTCGTGTTCGATCTCGCGCCGTGCGGCCGCGTCGATGCCCGCCCGACACCCGACATGGCGTACGCGGCGTGTGAGTCGGCGCGGCCGCTCGTCGAGCTCGAGGGATCGGTCGGCGCGGGGACAGGCACGACGGTGGGGAAGGGCGCCGGGTCGGGACGAGCGATGAAGGGTGGCGTCGGCGCATGGGTGGAGAGCGGCGTCGGCGCCAACGGCGCTATTCGCGTCGGCGCGATCGCGGTGGTGAACGCGCTGGGCGATGTACGCGATGCGAGCGGCGCCATTATCGCGGGCGCGCGCGCCGATGACGGGGGATTCGTCGACATCGCGCGTGCCGTCGCCGCCGGCGTTCCGCCGGCGCCGAGCTTCGCTCAGCCGCCGGC
>JALZAE010000625.1 GCA_030948535.1 Gemmatimonadota bacterium
AGTTCGCGCTGCTCCTCGAGTACCTCGAGGCCGAGTTCTATTCGCGCGGCGTCGCCGCGAGCGGACTGATTGACGCCGCCGATCGCACCATCTTCACGACCATCAGCGCGCACGAGACGGCGCACGTCACCGCGCTGCAGGGACTGATCACCGGCAAGGGCGCCACGCCGAACGCGAAGCCGGCGTTCGATTTCACCGCGCACGGCAACGTGCCCGGCTTCAATTTCTCGGCGGGGCAGTACGAGACGTTCAAGGTCCTCGCCCACGCGTTCGAGGACACGGGTGTGCGCGCGTACAAGGGGCAGGCGCCACGCCTGATCAACGACAAGGCCGTGCTCACCGCGGCGCTGACGATTCATTCGATCGAGGCGCGCCACGCGTCCGAGGTCCGTCGGCTGCGCGGCAAGAAGGGATGGATCACGTCGAACAGCCGCGACGATCTCCCCGCGTTCACGCAGGGGATCTACGACGGCGAGGACAACGTGACGCAGTCCGGCATCAACGTCTCGACGCTCACCGGCGGCAGCGTGACCGCGGGCACCGAGGCGTTCGATGAGCCGCTGACCAAGGCGCAGGTGACCGCGATTGTCACGCCGTTTCTGGCTTGATCGCACATACGGGTCGAATCATTTCCCGTTCTCAACATCCTCATCGCCCGGCGCGTTCTCACGCGTCGGGCGTTGAAGGATCACGGGCGAAAAAGGAGCGACAATGTTCGGTGGATTCGGAATCGAAAAGATTTTCTTGATCGGCCTTGTTTGCCTGCTCTTGTTCGGCGCGAAGCGACTGCCGGAAATCGGCACCTCGCTCGGCAGGGGCATCCGGGAATTCAAGGGCAGCTTGCAGGATGTACACTCGGCGATCGCGGAAACGCCGGTGGATGTGCGGCCGAATACGCCTGGGGCAGCGCGGACCGATTCGAGTGCCGGCGCCCCGCGCGCGCAAGCAATTGAGCCGAAGCGCCTGCTGCCCTGAACACTTCCGGTTGGGCTCACACCCTCTCGATCGTGATACCAAGCGTGGCATGGACCTTCCTAACATTGCGCGTGCTCCCTCGGCGAACATCGATTGACTGCTCTTCCACATGGAGCAACCGTGCTGGCTGTACAACTCAGTAACATCGCGCGTCTGCCTAGAGAGCAGCGCCACGCCCTCGCCGCATATGGCGCGCGCGCTACCTGGCCAGCCGGGTTCTCCGTTTACGACCGCGGCGCGCACGCGGACGGAATTTTCATCGTGCTGCGCGGGCAAGTCGTGATACGCACGCAGGCGACGTCGCGCCGTGCCTTCGTGCTGTGGGTCGCCACCGCGGGCGAGACGTTCGGCGGGGAGGGACTCGAGCCAAGCTCGAGCTATCCGAGCCACGCGCGCGCCGAGGAGGAGAGCGTCACCCTCCACATCGGTAGCGCGCGATTCAGCACGTTGCTGCGCGAGCAGCCCGCGCTCGCGCTCACGCTCATTCGGCAGATCGTCGCCGAGCGTACCGCGCTGCTCGAGAAAGTCGGACAGCATGCGACGCTCACCGTCGAACAACGGTTGGTGGCGGCGCTCATTCGTCTCGCTCACAGCGGCGAGACCGACGATGCCGTCCCACGGCCGGCGATGGTGTCACGCCGGCTGCTCGGTGAGCTTGTCGGCGCAACGCGCGAATCGATCTCGCTGGTGATCGGTCGTCTCACATCGGACGGTCTGATTAGTCGCGATGGCACCGGACTCGTGATCAACGACTTGCGGCGCCTGAGCGGACGACTCGACGCCGTCGGCCGGGGTGAAGTCCGCCTCGACGGCATCGACGAATCAGGATCGGAAGCGCGCGCCTAAGGCACGAATGGCCTGGCGGGCGCGAACGCTCGCCGCCGCTCGCCCGACCGTCGCCGCGCGGCGCACGCGGTTCACCCCGCATGCGTTGTCGGTGCGCTCGTTCCCCACGACTCTTCGCTTCGCCTCTGGCGCGCCGGCCGGCGCGCTCGACGCTCGCGCCAGGCGACTCCTCGCCGAACGCCAGCATCGACCGCCGTCCGCCCGCGCCATTGCGAGAGGTTAGGCATCACTCTCACCCGGGACTCATCATGCGCGACAGCACTGTCCGAAGCGTTGAAAGGGCCAGTCGTACGATCATTTTTCCTCTTGGCTTCGCGCTCAGCGTCGCCGCGATAGGCTGCGGCGGAGGCGGTGGTGGCGGCGGCACGGGTCCGTCAGCCGTCTTTACGTCGGTGCAGCTCACGCCCGTCTCGCCATCCATCTCCGTGTCCGGCACCGTGACGATGATCGCGGTCCCACTCGATCAGAACGGGACGCTGGTGGCCGGCGCGACACCGGCAAGCTTCACGACCAGCGACGCGACCAAGGCGACCGTCGACGCGACCACTGGAGTCGTGACCGGGGTCGCGGTCGGTACGCCATCGATCACTGCGTCGATCACCTCGGCCGGAACCACCAAGACGGCCGCGCAGACGGTGACGGTGAGCGCGATCACGAATAGCACCACCATCACCGGCACGGGCACCAATACGTGGTCGCCGCAGAATGCACAGGTATCGGCGGTCGCGACGGTGCAGTGGGTGTTGAACGGCAATCACAGTGTGATCTTCGACACCGGGCCGGGCGCGCTCCCCTCGG
>JALZAE010000663.1 GCA_030948535.1 Gemmatimonadota bacterium
GTGTGGAACAATCACGATGCCGGTCCGCGCAGCGATCGCTTTCTCGACCTGCGCGGCCTGATCACGCCGGAGGAGCAGCGGCAGTTCGGCAAGGTCGTCATCGCCGGATTTCTCGAGGCGACGCTCAAGGGCAAGAAAGAGTATTTGCCGATGTTCCGCGATCACCGCACGATTGGCGCGTGGCTGCCGAAGACGATGTACATCACGCGCTTTCAGGATTCGAACTTCCACACGCTCGCGGATTACCAGGAAGATGTCGATGTCGAGACGGGCAGTCTGCCCGGCGTGAAGATCGTCGGCGACAGTCTTGCGTCGTGGAAGGAAGCCGTGGTACCGATGCGCTCGCGCGGCGGCGACTTCGGCACGAACGGCGCCTGGATCGGCTGGAACAATCACATCGCCGGCGCCGACACGACGAAGATGGGCCGCCCCGCTTCGTACTCCATCTCCGTGCCGGACTCGATTCGCTTGGCGTGGAAGCTCGACGAGCGCGCGTCACTCGAGTTCTCCCTCGCACCCACGAACGTGAAGCCGGGCCCGCGGAAGCCGGCGCGCGACTCGACGAAAAAAGCCGGCGCGGATTCAGCGCAGAAGACACCGGCGCCGCCCAAGCGCGATGCGTCGAAGAAGCCCGCCGAGGATACGATCCCGATCGACTTGAGCGTCGCGTTGGTCGATGCGAATGGCGTGATCGCCAGCGTCCCGCTCAGCCGCTACGGCGCGGTGCGCAGGCCGCTCGAGACCCACATCCTTCTGCGCGCCGACCGCGAGGATCAGAATTTTTCCAATCAGTTCGAGTACGTCCTGCAGAGCTACGTGATTCCCATCGCCGATTTCCTGAAGGCGGAGCCGAAGCTCGACGTCACCAGGATCATCGCGACGCGATTTGTGTTCGATCGTGTGCCGGTCGGCACGATCATTCTCGACGACATCGGATTCTCGGTGCTGGATCCAGCATTCCTGATCGCCGGGCAGACCGGCGCAGCGATCGTTCCCCGGCGAGAGCAGCCGTAGACTCGCGAGGCCGAGCATGACCGCATCGCAGGTGGAGTTCTTCGTGGTTCCGCGATCAGCGATCGGGGCGAAGACCACGCCGCTCACCGCCGCCACGCTGGCCGCGACCGCGTGGTGGGCGAGCGCTCGCGTTCCGGCCGACTACCGCGAGCGCTTGGCGGAAGTGGCGCCCGCGGAGGCGACGACGACGCCCGGCCTCGAGAGCTGGAGCACGCACGATGGCAATCGCATCGATGTCACCTCCGCCGACGGCCGCGTGACGGAGATTCGCGTGCGCGTCGACGTTCGGCGTCTCGACCCCAAGTTCGGCGCGGCACTGCTCGGCTTCGTGAAGCGAGCGCAGGCGGTGCTCGTGCGCCGCGACGGGCACGTCGCCGAGCCGACAGTCAGCGCGTTCTCGGGTACGCTGCGCAGCTCGGCGGCTTGGCGATTCGTGAGTGAGCCGCCCGCCGTCATCGCGGACCCTGTTCCGGATGACCCCTCGTCATGAATCGGTGCGCCGCGACTGGCATCTAAGTCGAGGGTTCGCACGATACGGCTGATCGGGCGGATCGGTCATCATGGGCCCAAGGATGTGCAGACTGAGCACGTTTTGATTTTCTTGAGTTGCGCAACAACCTTTCTTTGCTGGGGCGCGGAATGCTGCCGGCGGGCGGCGCAGATCTGCACTATTCGCCGCCTCTGCGGCCTCCGCGTATGACGTCTTAGATCTCAACAGGCGGGCAGCGGAGACAGAAGTGGCAATACGCGTAGTCCGACTGGGCACCCCCCGCGATCCGGATGAAGGACTGCGGCTCGGCACCGTACGCCGGCCGCCTCGTGGCGTGCGCAAAGGAGATTTCGCGCGACGCGACTTTTTCGATGTGTGGACGCCCGATCTCGCGCCGAGCGGGCCGCTCGTCTCGTGGGCGCTGTCGGAGCCGTTCACGCCGGCGCGTTGGGCGCGATACGCTCGACTCTACAAGGCCGAGATGCGGAAGCCCGGTGCGCAGCGACTCATCCGTCTGCTTGCGGCGCTGTCGGCGCAGACGAATTTCTCCGTCGGATGCTACTGCGCGGATGAATCACACTGCCATCGCTCGCTGCTGCGCGAGATGCTGACGGCGGCCGGCGCGACGATGGCGTAGATGATCCGCGGCGGCGATGGGCTGCGCTACTGTTGTGTCACCACTCGTGGAGAGATCGACATGAGCAGCCGCTCCGCCGTCGCGTCCTTGGTCCAGATGGAGCAACACGTGATCGGCGTATTTCGCCAGGCAAACGCGCTCACGCCGGCGTCGGCGATCGTGCCACCGGCGTGGCCGACGGGCACCGAGCGAAAGATGTTCGAGCGCTTCGTCCGCAAACGCGCGCTGATGCCGATGGGTGACGGCCGCTACTATCTCGATGAAGCGCGCTGGGCAGAGTACTCGCGCAGCCGTTGGCGCGGCCTCAAGATCTACTTCGTCGTCCTGCTGATCGTCGTCATCGCACTGATCATCTTACTCCCCTGACGACAAGAAGGTCGACGGTGGCGGATGTGCCGTCACTGACATCTGACATCTGACGTCTGACATCTGCCCTTCTCATTCGTAGCGCAGCGCCTGCGTCGGCTGCGGCCAGCACCGTCGCCAACGCGGCGAACGCCGCCGAGAGAACGCTGATGAGGCGATCGAGCGCGGTGTTGTCGCGTACTTGCTGCCGCATCGTCTTCAGATCTTCGCCCGGAATGTTCGGATCGAGCTTCTTCATCGTCGCCGGGATCATCCGTAATAGCTGCGCCGTCGGCAGCGCCGAGCGCACGTAGAAGGTGATCGCCCCCAGCGTGGTGTCCTGTCGGAACGGTATGACGTAGACCGGCGATACGTCTTGCGTCACCTCGCTGTACTTCGCGTTCTGTACCATGCCGACGATCTCGATGTCGAGCGGCTTCTTGGAGTCGCGCCCATGTGCTTGCCGACCGCGTTGCGGGCGAGATTGAACTTCTTCGCGAACGTCTCGTTGACGATCGCGACCTTCGGCGCCCCGGCGGCATCGGCCGGCGTGAACTCTCGGCCGGCGAGCAGCGGCACGCCAGCGTGCGGAAGTATCCCTCGCCCACCTCGGTATAGCTGGCGTCGGCGTTGGTGTCGGGATCTCGCTTGAATCCCTCGACCGCCACGCTATTGCTCTAGTTGTCGCCGCCGAGCACCGCCACGATCGATGAGGTGACGCCGGTGACGCCCGGAATCGCCGACAGCGCATCGGCCGCGCGCTGCAGGAGCACGCGCGTGGCGGCCGGCTTGTAGCCGTTGCGCTCGGGCGACAAACCAAAGGCAACGAGGTTGTCGACGCGAATGCCAAGATTCACGCGACTGACATTGATCAAGCTTCGGATGGAGAGGCCGGCGAGAATGAGCAGGGCCATCGAGAGCGCGATCTGTGCGGTCACCAGGAACGACCGGAATCGCGCCGCGGCGTGGACGCCGACGAGCTGTCCGGCATTGGCGCGGATCGATGTCACGAGATCGGACCGAGTAACTGTTGAGCGCCGGGAAAAGATTAAACAGAAGTCCCGTGCCGATCGATAGCGCGGCGGTGAACAGCACCGCCGGGAGACGGAGCTCGAAGTGCATCACGCCTGTGGCGTCGGCGGGCAGCGCGGTCGAAATCGTATCGAGCGTCCAACGCGACACGAGCAGGCTGGCGGCGCCGCCCAGCACGGCGAGCATGATCGATTTGGTAAGAAGTTGCGCCAACAGCTGGCCGCGATTGGCGCCGAGCGAAAGGCGCACCGCCATCTCCATCGAGCGGCCCGCTGCGCGCGCGAGAAGGAGATTCGCGATGTTGGCGCAGGCGATGGCGAGCACGATGCCGGTGATCGCGAACAACAAGATCAAGGGAGTGCGCGTCTCGCCATGGAGCGAGCTCTGCCCGCGCCATCCGTCGGTGATGACGAGCTCTCTCGCCTTGAAGCGCTTCATCGTCGGCGCGCTCACCCTTCCTGCAGCGGCGCCTCGACATCGATGATGAGCGGTTTGTAGATGCCGTTCATCGCGCGGAGTGCCTGCTCCTTCGATACGCCCGGCTTGAGCCGCGCGAAGAGATACGCCCAATAGCTGCGCCGGCTGTCGAAGCCTTTCCAGCCGGGAATCATCAGCTCGCGCATCGTGATCGGCACGAAGATCGATGGCCGCGAGCCGAGCGTGGCGCCGTCGAAGCCGCGCGCGGCCACACCGACGATCGTCATCGAGTGACCATTCACGATGATCTGCTGATTCAGCACCGTCGGGCTCGAGCCGAGCTTGGCCTCCCAGTAGTTGTAGCCGAGGACGGTGACGTAATGCGTGCCGATCACCCGGTCGTCTTCCGGCGTGAGCAAGCGACCGAGCGCCGGCTGCACGCCGAGCACTGGGAATACGAGCCGGATACCATCATCGCTTGCGCGTTCATCGTCTGATTGCGAAACGATAGATTGGCGCCGAAGGCACGGTGGGCGGCGATGCCGGTAAAGGAGGTCTGCGCGGGCACGAGGTCGCGATACATCGGGTAACTGAAGACCTCGGTACATGCTCCCGCTTGGCTGCACGACATCGAGCCCTGCTTCACACCCGGGGCGCCGAGGTTGACGAGCCGATCCGGCTCGCGGACGGGCAGCGCGCGCAGCAGCAGCTCGTCGAAGAACGAGAAGATCGCGGTGTTCGTCCCGATGCCAAGCGCGAGTGAGATGACCGCGACCGTGGTGACGACGGGCGCTCGAAACAACGTGCGAACGGCGTGCTTCACGTTGATCATCTTCGATCCTTAGCGAATGCGAAGTCCGAAGCGGTGCGCTCCGCCGGGTCCATCGAAGTTGTCGAACGCGTAGTCGAACGAGACGCGATCCACCGTGATGCCCCCGCCGAACGTGATCGGGCTCTGCACGACGTCCTCGGTGCGTCGCACACCCAATCGTCCGGCGATGGTGTAGCCGTCGAGCCACGAGTACAGCAGCTCCACTCCGCCGGCCGGAGTGACGAAGCCGTCGCGGAGGACCGACACGCTGGTGCTGGCCGCGATGTCGAATGGTCCGATCGGCAGTCCCACGCCGCCGATGCCGAAGGTGTAGCGCTGTGGCAGCTTCGCGTGCTTCTGCCCGATGACAAGATCCTCGCCGAGGTTCTGCGCCGACACGCCGACATTGACCTGTCCGATGTCCTTCGCCAGCCCGACATCGAACGCGAGCACGCCCGTGCGCGCGGATGGAAGTCGCTCCTCGACGTACTTTCCAGCGAAGCCGACTCTGATATCCCGATAGATCGTCGCGAAGCCGAGCGTGGCGGCGAGGCTCGACGCCGGCAACGGACCGCGACTAGTGAGGTCGCGCGCGAGCGCGGGAAATCGGCCGGAGTAGGCACCATAGTCGAGCATCTGCACGCCGAACCCGACACCGCCGGGCCCTGGACCGAACGCCATGCTCCCCGATAGCGAGCTCAGCGTGCTGGCAGAGCGATAGCGCGCGACGGAGGCGCTCATGCCGCGCGCGATGGCGAGCTGCGCCGGATTGTAGAAGAGCGCGGCGTCGTTGTCGCGCGCGGCGACGTACGCATCACCGAGGGCCATCGCGCGGGCGCTCGCGGGGAGCATCAGCACCAGCGGCGAATAGTGATCGCTTTGCGCGCCCGCGGCACGCGCGAGATGGGGCGCGGCGAGAAGCGCGGCGAGAAGCGCGGCGGTCGCGAGACCGCTCGGGAAAGTCAGTCGCATGGGGATAGTAGAGGTGGACGGCGACCGGAAGTTACCCCCGGCGCACGTTCGGGCAACCGTTGCCTCGCCGCGCCCCGGCCGTCTCTGTATATCATAGACAAGACCACCGGCCGTTTCGTGCGCGCTGCCGGCGCGCGACGGTCGTGTAGCCACTTCCGATCTTTTCCGAGCACGCTGATGTCTGTCCTTCGCGGTCTCGTCCTCGCGCATGCCGCGGCGGTGTCTCTCGCCGTCGCCACGATTCCCGTCGCCTCCGCCGCGCAGTCGCAGTCGGTGGAAGTCTCGTCGTTCCGCATCGCGAACATTCAACTTTGGGTCAAGGCCACCGACAACGGCTCGGTGCTCGTGTTCGCCTCACGCGGCTACCGCGACGCGCTCGTACGTCCCTTTGAAGTTCCCGTCCGGGACATGGACGCCTGGGCCGACACGACGGATGCGCTGCTCTCCACGCCGCTGGCCAAGGGCGCCTCGGTGCGCTCACCGGCGCTCGTGAACGCGATGCGCTTCGAGCGGCGGATGCTGTCGGTGCTTCCGACCAACGAGCTGAACGTCACGAACGCGTCGTACGGCACGATGTCGATGCGTCTCACCGATGGCTCGACTCGGCAGCTGCTCACCGCGCTTCGCGAGGCGGCGCGCACGACGGCTGAAATGACGCCGGGCATGCTCGCTCGCGTCGTCAAGCCGCAGCCGCGTCCGATCGCCAACGGCCCGACGATCACACAGGTGCTCTCGTCGACCGAGCTGCCCGATCTTCCTCTGTCGCCCGCCGCGCCTCCGTCGTCGCCAGCGGCCGACCGTCCGCCGCCGACCGCGCCACCGACGCCGGTCGTCACGACGACGACCACCGCTACGGTGACGCCGGACTCGACGCGCGCGCTTCCGTCGAACGCGCCCCCGCCGCCGCTCTCGCCGATCAGCATGGCATCGTCAGCCACGGCGCGGCGCGACAGCATCGCCTCGGCCGCGCGCGCGCGGAAAGATTCTGTCGCCGCGGCGAAGATCGCCAAAGCGCGGTCCGACAGCATCGGCAACGCGATCCGACTCGCCCGCGCCGATAGCGTCGCCGAGTCGAGACGTCGCGCCAAGGATGACAGCGTCGCCAACGCCCGCGTGTACAGAGCGCGCAACGACAGCATCGCGCGTGCTCGCACGTTCGCGCGCGCCGACAGCGTTCGCGCGGCCAAGTCCGCGCAGCACGTGGCCGATAGCGTCGCATCCGCGCAACGTGTCGCCTTCGCGGACAGTCTCGCGACGGCGAAGCGTCGCACACGCGATGACAGCGTCGCCGCGGCCCACGCGTCGAAGATGCGTGCAGACTCGGCGGCCGAAGTGCGGAAGCTTCACGTCGCCGACAGCATTGCCGAGGTCAAGCTCGCGCGCGCCCGCGCCGAGTCGGAGGCGGAGGCGGCCAAGCGCGCTCGCGCGGAGAGCATCGCCGCGGCCAAGCGCCAGCTTCGCGACGACAGCATCGCCAAGGCGCTCTATGCGAGAACGCGCGCGGACAGCATGGCCGAAGTGAAGCGCGTCGCGCGGGCCGATTCCATCGCGGCCGCAAAGGTCGCGCGCGCGCACGCAGACAGCGCGGCGGAAGCGAGAAGAGTCGCCCGCGCCGACAGCATCGCGGAAGCGAAGCGCGCACGCGATGCGGCGGACGCGGATGCACGCGTGGCGGCAAAGGCACGCGCCGATTCGATCGAGAACGTTCAACGGATGGCGCGTGAAGCGAAGCTGGCGGCCGCGAGAGCGGAAAGAGCACGCACGGATAGCATCATCGCCGCGCGTAAGGCGGCCGCCGATAGCGTTGTCGCCGTGCGCAAGGCAGCGGCGGACAGCATCGTCGCCGCGCGCAATCACGCGAAGGCCGACAGCATCACCGCAGTCAGAGTCGCGAAGGCCACGCGGGACAGTCTCGCCAAAGCAATCGTGCGGGCACGGACGGACAGCATCGCGAACGCGCAGCGCGTCGCGCACGAGGCAGACAGCATCGCGAAAGCCGCGGCGGCGAAACAGCTCGGCGAGGGCGTCGGGCTGACCAAGAGCACGGTGAGCGTCGGCGACGCTTCGCTCGCGGCCGACGACATCACGCGACCGCTGGCGCGAGTGGCGACGCTGCAGTTCTGCTTCCAGGAATACGGGCTCAAGCTCTATCCGAAGCTGCGCGGCTCGCTGACGGTGACGCTACTGCTCAAGGAAACGGGGGACGTCACGGACGCGATCGTGCGGCAGAGCCGCTGGACGGAGGCCGGTCCGGGCAAGGATGTCGAGGGCTGCATTATCGACCGGATGAAGAAGTGGAAGGTCTACAAGTATGAAGTCGGAAACGGGAAGCTCACGCTCCAGTACTCCCTGGCGCAGTAGGGCCAACCTTTCCAGCCGTGGTATTGTCGAACCCTCGTCATCTCCCCGATCGAGGGTACCATGTCCGCCCCACACCGCCGCTCACTCGTCGTGCTCCCGGCGCTCACCGCCGCGCTGGCCTTGCTATCAGTGCCGGTCGCCGGCGCGCAGCGCAGTAGGGACAGCTGGCTCTCCGACTGCACCAGCCGGCGAGGCTGGTACAACGATCGTGATCAAGAGCGGCGCTGCGAGGTGCGCGAGCTGACGATCGCCGCGCCACAGGCCTCGCGCGGACTTCGCGTCGACGGCGGGCAGAACGGCGGCGTCGAGATTCAAGGCGAGAACCGTCGCGACGTCGTGATCGAGGCGCGCATCGAAGCGCAGGCGTCGACTGGTGACGACGCGCGCGAGATGCTGACGCAGATTCGCATCG
>JALZAE010000667.1 GCA_030948535.1 Gemmatimonadota bacterium
GCGCAGCGAACCTATCTGCTCGACCTCGGGCACGAGAAGCGATCCAAATTCCGCCGCGGTCTCCATGTCGCGCGCGTAGCGGCGATCGGTCTCGGCGCCACGTCGCTGTTGGCGGGACTCGTCGGCATCACGGTGCTGCTGACGCAGCGGGGCGCGCGGCTGTAGCCGGAGCGCTCGACCGCACGCCGCGCACGAAGTTGATCCGCGACAGTCCGCCTTTCGATATGTAGTTCGCCATATCCTCGCGCCCGAGCACGTCGCGCGTGACTGCGCGATCGCTCCATCCTTCTGCGATGCGCTTGTCGATTGCGGCGATGGTCTCCTCGAGCCAATCCGCCTTCGCCTGGAGCGAGGAGACCGGATCAGCGACGAGGCCCCGATGCGCGTCGAACATTCGGCGCGGGCGGAGCGCCGCCGCGGCCCGCACGCTCGCGGCGAGTTGCCGCGGCTGCTCGCCCGTATGCGCCACGCGAACCTTCACGCCAAGGAAGAGGTCGCCCGAGTAGAGCGTCTCACGCTCGGCGTCCCACACGACGTGATGGTCGGCCGAGTGGCCGGGCGTGTGCAGCAGCTCGAGACCAGTCGGCACGAAGGGCTCGATGGCGCTCGCCAGCGGCTCGATCGGTCCCCAGATCACCTGGCGGTACAGGCCGATGCGGCGGCCGGCGCGAAGCGCAGCGAGCGTCGCGTCCGCGACGGCGATCGGTAGTCCGCGCCGCGCGAGCTCGCCGACGTTGCCGCCGTGATCCTCGTGATAGTGGGTGACGACCGCACCGCGCGGCCGCGTCCGTTCGACGACGGCGCAGAGCTCGTGGCGCACGCTCGGGAAGCCCGTGTCGATGATCACATCTCGCGTCAGGTACGCTGAAACCGAGTAGCCGATGGCGCGGCTGGCGCGACTTGACATGAGCACGCGCGTGACATCGCCGTGCTGCTCGAGCGTGATCATTCGCGAAAGCTAGCGCGCCCGCCGCGTCTGGCGGGTAGCGTGTTTTGTGCCTACCATTCGAGAGCGAGATAGAAAACTTGGCGCCCGGCCCCCCAGGCCGGGCGCTCCCCTTTTGCCGTTGCGGGACCGCATCAGATGATCGAACAGCTGAAGCAGAAGCTGGGGGCCGAGGTCGAGGTCCTTCAGCACGAGCTGAACGTCACGTTGCCGAACGAGATCCGGAAAGCGGTGGAGCTCGGCGACCTTCGCGAGAACAGCGAGTACAAGGCCGCGCTCGAACGCCAGCAGTTCGTGCAGGCCCGGCTCGGCCAGCTGCGCTCGCGCCTGAGCAAGTTGTCGCAGATCGACGTCGCGCAGATCCCCAACGACAAAGTCGGGCTCGGCTCGCGCGTGAAGGTCGAGGACACGAAGACCAAGGTGAGTGAAAAATTCAACCTCGTCTTCGGCGACGCCGTGGACTACGAGGACGGCCAGGTCAGCATGTCCTCCGTGATCGGCCGCGCGCTGGTCGGAAAGACGGTCGGGGACGTCGTCGTGCTGCGGCTGCCGACATCGACGCGGCATCTGAAGATCACGGATCTGAAGACCATCCACGACCCCGTCGCCGCGGATTGATCTGCGGGCGGCGCATCGATGAGCTCCTCATTCCACCGAGAGTCGAATCGTGACGCTGACGCTGTATTGGCTGCGCCATGGGCAAACCGCGGATAGCCGCGAAAACGTCTTCTGCGGGTCAGGGCGCGATCCCTCGCTTACCGCTGAAGGCATCGCGATGGCCGCATCCTTCGCAAAGGCCTATCAGGACCATTCATGGGCCGGCGTGTACGCGAGTCCCCTCACACGCGCCCTGCAGACGGCAGGTGCGATCACTGATCTGATTGGGATCCCAGTCGAGCAGCGCGACGAGCTCAAGGAAATCGCGTACGGTGAGTGGGAAGGCGCCACGGTCGAAGAGGTCGACCGCAATTTCCACGATGAGTATGTGCGATGGACGGCCGATCCCGCCTGGAATCCTCCCTCTGGCGGCGAAACGGCGGTGACGATTTCGCAGAGGATTTTGCGGCTAGTCGAGGAAATCACGCAGCGCGTTCCGAATGGCAACGTACTTCTCGTGTCGCACAAGGCGACAATCCGCATCGCGATCGCGGCGTTGCTCGGAATCGACGTTGGCCGCTTTCGATACCGATTTGGCTGTCCGGTCGCCTCCGTCAGCGTCGTCGAATTCAGCGCCCGTGGACCCCTCCTTCATCGCCTCGCTGACCGCGCACATCTCGACGCTCGCTTACGGGAATTGCCCGGCACTTGATCGGCGGGTAGCCGATCGGTGCACCCGATTGACGAAGCTCGTCGCTCGTCGGGGCGCGGCGTCCTGGCTGGAAGAAATCCGAGCATCAAGCACGCGTACCTGAATGAGCGCTCGCTTTATCCGCGTCCTCCGATACCAGGCACGCTTCTCGGAGTGAAAGATCTGCGGCCTTCCTGATCCGCGGCTCCCCGGTCGACGGTGAAGATCCGCTCCACATCTCGCGCAAAGCGATCGAGCTGATGCTCCGCCTCGGCCTCGTTCCATCCGAGCATCGGAGCGACGAGTGCCGCGACGGCGGGGGCAGCCAGGCGCCCGTGATCGCGCGTGAGAAATGCAATTCGCAGCCGGCGAATCAGCAAGTCCGACAACGTGATTGCCATGGTGCGCTCGACCGCGAATTCGAGCTCGGCGGCGATGTGCGGTAGCGGGTGCGCGATGCGCTCCGCCATTCGGCTGTCACTCTCGGCAAGCGCCCACACCTCGGTCCACTCGCCGCCGTACGTATGCACCAGATGATCCGCCAACGTTTGCTGGCCGATCGCCGCCCGGGCGGCGTCGAGCTCCGCGTCGAATGAAGCCATGACGCCACCCGGCAGCGGGACACGATCGGTCGGCGCGCGGCGGCGGCCGACGTCGCCGAGATGCTTCATGACTTCACGCACGATGTCCGCCGCCATCGCGCGATACGTGGTGAGTTTTCCACCGGTCACGGTGAGCAGGCCCGGCGCGGTCCAGCTGATCGCATGTTCGCGGGTGGCGTCGCTCGGATCGGGCGACATGTCGCCGGAGGCGAGTGGCCGAAGTCCCGCCCAGGCGCTCACGACATCCTCCATCGAGAGACGCGCCGTCGGAAAGAAAGAATTCGCCGAGCGCAACAGATACGTCACGTCGTCTACCGTGGCGCGCACCTCGTCCGGGTCGCCACCGTAGTCGGTGTCCGTCGTGCCGATGACGGTGTGCGCGTCACCCTCGGGCAACACGAACATCACGCGTCCATCGATCGGCGAGATGAGCGTGATCGCCCCGAAGTTGCCGATGCGATCGCGCGGCACGAGGACGTGCACGCCCTTCGTGC
>JALZAE010000018.1 GCA_030948535.1 Gemmatimonadota bacterium
GGTGTGCAGCGATTGCGTGCCGCCGAGCACCGCGGCGAGCGCCTGATAGGCGACGCGCACGATGTTGTTCATTGGCTGCTGCGCGGTGAGCGTAACGCCGGCCGTCTGCGAGTGGAAGCGCATCATCCACGACCGCGGATCCTTCGCGCCGTAGCGCGTCTTCATGTGCCGCGCCCAGATGCGGCGCGCGGCGCGGAGCTTGGCGATCTCCTCGAAGAAATCGTTGTGGATGTCCCAGAAGAACGACAGCCGCGGCGCGAACTCGTCGACGTCGAGACCCCGTGCGATGCCGCGCTCGACGTAGGTGAAGCCGTCGGCGAGGGTGAAGGCCAGCTCCTGGGTCGCCGTCGCGCCCGCTTCGCGGATGTGGTAGCCGGAGATGGAGATCGTGTTCCACTGCGGCGCGTGCTTGGCGCTCCACTCGAACGCATCGACGATGAGACGCAGCGCCGGCTCGATGGGATAGCACCACGCGTGCTGCGCCATGTACTCCTTGAGGATGTCGTTCTGAATCGTGCCGCGCAGTTTCTCGCTCGAGATTCCCTTCCGTTCGGCCGCCGCGATGTAAAAGCAGTAGAGGATGACGGCAGGCCCGTTGATCGTCATCGACGTCGACACCTGGTCGAGCGGGATGCCGTCGAAGAGCCGCTCCATGTCGGCCAGACTCGAGATGGCGACGCCGCACTTTCCCACTTCGCCCTCGGAGCGCGGATGGTCGGAGTCGTAACCCATCAGTGTCGGGAAGTCGAACGCGACCGAGAGACCCGTCTGCCCATGCTCGAGCAGGAATTTGTAGCGCGCGTTCGTGTCGGCCGCGCTGCCGAATCCGGCGAACTGCCGCATCGTCCAGAGGCGGCCGCGATAGCCGGTCGGATGAATGCCGCGCGTGTAGGGGAAGATGCCCGGTACGCCGACCGTGGTCGGATCGAGATCCGCCGTGTCGAGCGCCGTGAAAAGCGGCTCGACCTCGCCCGCGGAGTTCGTGAACCCAATGTCGCGCCGCTCGCCCTTCGCGTAGCGCGCGCGCCACGCGGCAACCTCGGCGCGCAACCGCTCGAGCTCGGCGCCTCGCTCCTGGTCGGTCTCGGGCAGATCGCGAATCGTCGTCATCATGTCGCCCCTGTCAATAGGCTCGCGCTGCGTCGCAGCAGCTCTCCCGCGACCGCGAACGGCGTCGACGCGCCGGACTCCATCGCCGGCAACTGCTCGTCGATCCAGGCGGTCGTCGCGGCGTCGCGCCACAGCCGCTTTCGCACGCCGTACTCCACCACTTCCACTACACGCTCGCGCAGCCGTTGCCGCCGGCGCTCGCGCAGCGCACCGCTCGACTGAAGATAATCGAAGTGTCGGTCCAGAGCCGCAACCAGCTCCTCAGTGCCCGTGCCACGCTCGGCCATCGTTGCGAGCACGGGCGGGGTCCAGCTGGCCGCATCCGTCGCGGCCGCCCCCGCCGCGGCCTCGCGAGCAGCCTTCGCCGGGTTGTTCAACTTCTTCAAGTCGACGCCGTGGTGCGCGGGCACGTTCCGGAAGATGTGGCCGATGCGCAGTCCGAGCATGAGCTCGAGCTCGTGACGAAGGCGGTCCGCGCCCTGGCGATCCGCCTTGTTCACGACGAAGATGTCCGCGATCTCCATCAGTCCGGCCTTGAGCGTTTGAATAGAGTCGCCCGACTCTGGGACGAGCACCACGACAGAGGTGTCCGCCGTGCGCGCGATGTCGAGCTCGCTCTGCCCAACGCCGACCGTCTCGATGATGATGCGGTCAAAGCCGAATCCGTCGAGCACGTCGGCCACCTCGCGCGTGGAGGCGGCGAGACCGCCGAGTGAGCCGCGCGTTGCCATCGACCGAATGAAGATGCCTGGATCGAGCGCGACCGATTCCATGCGCACGCGATCGCCGAGCAGCGCGCCGCCGGTGAACGGCGACGTCGGGTCCACGGCTACTACGCCGACGGTCAACCCGGCAGCGCGATAGTGCTCCGCCAGCCGCGCGGTGAGTGTGCTCTTCCCCGCGCCCGGCGGCCCGGTGAGACCGATGCGTCGCGAGCGACCCTGCCTCGTGTGGAGCGTCGAGAGAAGCGACTCGAAGCCATCGCGATGATTTTCGACGATGCTGACCGCGCGCGCGAGCGCCGCCGGCTTGCGCGCGTCGAAATCCGCGAGCAGGCGGCCGAGGGCTGGTGATGGCGCGGGAGGCACGCGGATAAGGTAGTCCGCACGCATTCGCCGTCGATAGCGCCACCGCTCGGCAGAGTCGCGTGAGCGCCTGGAGGTGGTAAGTTCGAGCCGGCGACCGCGCCGATGGCTGGCACTTTGTGACCCCAATGAGCCGGTGAGAAAATGACGACTCCATCGTGGAAGGCGAGCGGGCAGTACTATGAAACCTGCAATTGCGATTTTGTGTGTCCCTGTGTTCCCGGCCGGTTGGCGGTCAGCCCGACCAAGGGGACGTGCAACTTCGCCATGGCGTTTCAGATCGAGCGAGGCACGTACGGTACCATCACGCTCGATGGACTCGGGTTCATTGTCCTCGGGTTGACGCCCGAAGCGATGGGAAAAGGGAACTGGTCGGTCGGAGTGATCGCCGACGAGCGGGCCAGTGCCGAGCAGCGCGATGCCATCACCGCAATCGCCAGCGGCTCGGGAGGCGGACCAATGGCGGCGCTCTCGCCCTTGGTCGGCACGTTCCTCGGCGTGGAGTTCGCGCCGATCCGCTTCGAACGCAGTGGCGCCCAGTGGTCGGTCACGGCAGCGAGCCTGGTCGACATGTCTGCTGAGGGCGCGATGGGCATCAACCCCGCGGCCACCGAGCCGCTCTACCTGGACAACACCGGACATCCCGCAGCGAATCGCTTCGCGCTGGCGCGCGCGCTCAAGAGCCACGTCGGCGCGCTCGGATTGAGCTGGAATGACACGAGTGGAAAGAACAACGGTCAGTACGCCCCCTTTGATTGGCGTAGTGCGTAGCCCATCATCGGTCGCAGTCCTTCCTCGCCGCGACAGCATCCTCATCGGAAGCTGCATCTTTCTCGTCACCGCGCTGGCCTGGGCGTACCTCATCTATCTCGATCATCGGATGTCGTCGTCGGCCGAGTCGGGGGCGGCGATGGCAAAGATGGGGATGATCGTGGATGTCCCGTGGCGCCTATCGGACGTGCTTTTCACGTTCACGATGTGGGCCGTAATGATGGTCGGGATGATGACCGCCTCAGCGACACCGGTAGTACTCCTCATTGCGGACATGCAGGCCCGCCGCGCCGAAGGCGGCATGCCGCTGGCGGTGATGCTCTTCGGGCTCGGCTACATCACGCTCTGGCTGGGATTCAGCGCGTTTGCCGCGATCGCGCAGTGGGCATTACACGAAGCCGCACTGTTGTCCTCGACGCTTGCTACTTCGAGCGCGGTGCTCGGAGGCGCAATCCTAATCGCGGCCGGTGCGTATCAGCTGACGCCGGCGAAGGGCGCATGTTTGAGACATTGCCAAAGTCCACTCGGCTTTCTGATGAGCCATTGGCGTGAGGGACCCAGAGGCGCCCTACAGATGGGACTGCGACACGGGAGCTACTGCCTGGGCTGTTGCTGGGCGCTCATGTGCGTGCTTTTCGCCGTCGGTGTGATGAATCTCGCGTGGGTCGGCGCGCTCACCGCACTCGTCTTGCTCGAGAGAGCCGGACTCCGCGGGGTCCGGATCGCGCGCGCCGCAGGCGTAATCATCATGGCCTTTGGCGTATTCCTCGCGGCAAGCGGAGGATGGCATCGCATGTGAGGGATGCCGTGGATGCCGCGCGCGGTTCCGTCACCGCCACCGGCGGTAGCCCCGGAACGGGTTCGACAACAGATGCAATGGAATGAGCAGCATCATGGCGAAAAAGATCAGCGCCACGAAGAGCGACGCAACGAGCACGTACAGATTGTGGTGCTGCAGATAGAATATCGCCCCGACGATCGCGAGGTCGCCGGCGAAGATGCAGAGCAAGATCCGGCGAGCCTGTCGCGCCAGGAAATTTTGCAGCTCCATCATGTCGCGCGGATGCGCACGCACCCGCAGCTCGTCGCGCCCCGCGCGCTTGAGCACGTCGCGCAGCTCGCGCGCCATGTACGCGAGCTCGGTCATCCAATCCTTCAGCACATCTTTCGTCTCGCCGCCGAGCGCGGTCGAGAGGAGCTCCCCCCGCATGCGCGTGACGATCGGCGTCGCGAACTGCACGCTGTTGAATTCCGGAATGAACCGCACGCCGAAGCCTTCGACGAGCGCGGCGGCGCGCCCGAAGTAGACGAGCTCGCTCGGCAACGTGACGGGCCACTTGTAAAAGGTGGACATCACCTCGTTGACGATGCGCTCCATCTGCCGCGGCTTTGACTCGCCCGCGAAGGCGATCGACATGAGCGCGCGCGCCGCGTCGCGCACGGTGCCGCGATCGACTTCCGGATCGATGATCCCCAGCTCGTAGAATCCGGCGATCACCCCGTCGACGTCCTGGCGCGCCGCGGCGATGATCGTCTGGATGAGGCGCGTGCGCATCGCCTGCTCCACACGCACGACCATGCCGAAGTCGAGCATCACGAGCTTGCCCTCGGCCGAGACGAGAAGATTGCCCGGGTGCGGATCGGCATGAAAGATCCCGTCCACGAGCATCATCTTGATGTAGACCTCGATCAGTGTATTCAGCAGCGCGCCGGCGTCGACGTCACCGGAGGCGATGCGCTCCTGGAGCTTGTCGACCTTGGTGCCCTCCATGAACTCGAGCACCAGCACCCGGCGGCGCACGTGCGACTCGAACACTTCGGGTACGCGCACGCGAGCGTCGTGGAGAAAGTTCGCGCGAATGAGCTGCGCGTTCCGCGCCTCCTGGCGGAAATCCATCTCTTCCTCGATGCGCTTCGAGAATTCGCGGACGATCGTGGTGATGGCGTGCACGTGATGATTCGGGAAGAGCACGTTGAGCACGAACAGGATGCGGAAGGCGGCGTCGAGGTCGAGTGCCACCTGCTCTTCCACGCCGGGCCGCAGCACCTTCACCGCCACGTCGCGACCGTGGAGCGTCGCGCGATGGACTTGTCCCAAGCTCGCCGCCGCGATGGGCACGGGATCGAAAAACTCGAACAGCTCGGCGGGCGACTCGCCGTACTCGCGGAACACCACGCCCTCGATCGCGCTCAGCGGCAACGGCGGCACGCGATCGGTGAGCGATCCGATCTCGCTGAGGTACGGCTCGGGCAGAATGTCGGCGCGCGACGCGAACACTTGGGCGAGCTTGATGAAGGTCGGGCCGAGCGCGGCGATCAGCGCGGTGAGCTTCACCGCGCGCCGGCGATGCTCCTCGGCGCTCGTCTGGCGCGGCCGCCCGACGATGATCCACCGCTTTCGATCGCGCAAAAACGCAATCATGAAGGGAAAGAAGCGCGAGAAGATCGAGAAGGCGTGCACGTCAGCGACTCGCGCCGCGCAGGGCGCTCTTCAACAGGCGCTCCTGGCGTTTCCACATCGCCGACGCGACGCGATCGGTCTCGGGATGCGCGTAGCCGAGTACGTGCAGCGTGCCGTGCACCACCAGCCGGGCCAACTCTTCCCGGATGCCGACGCCGTGCCGCGCCGCGTTCTCGCGCGCCACCTCGGGCGCGATATAGATGTCGCCGACGACCGCCGCGTTCACGCCGCCGGGTGCGAACCCGAATGAGATGACATCGGTCGCTCCGCGGTGGCCCAAGTGCCGTGCATTCAGCACCGCAATGCGCGAGCGCGTCACGAGGGCGATCGACACCATGGCGTTCTTCACGCGCTCGGCACGCAGCACGCGCTCGGCGATCGCCGCGATGCGCGCCCGGCTGAGCGCGGGGCGCAGGCCGTCGTCGACCGCGACATCGACCGCGACGCTCACGAGCTCGACGCGAATTCCGAGGTGATGCCGCCGCCCGACGCCGGATAGCTGATGCGCCCGTGCGACATGCCGGCGAGCGTGCGCGCGAAGTGTTCCTTCACGATGTCGAGCTGCTTGAGGGTCAGCGGGGCGTCGCGAAGCTGCCCCTGCTCGATGCGCTGCCGGACGATGTGATCGATCACTTCGCGCACGCGCTCCGGTGTCGCCTCGTTGAGCACGCGCGTCGCCGCTTCGATGCCGTCCGCCAACATCACGACAGCGGTCTCCGCCGTCTGCGGAATCGGACCCGGGTACTCGAACTCCTGCGTGTTCGGCACCCCGCCGCCCCGCTCTTTCGCCTTCTCGAGAAAGTACGAGATCGGCCCGGTGCCGTGATGCTCGGTGATGAAGGCGGCGATGGCGGGAGGCAGTTTGTTCTCCGCCGCCAGCTCGATGCCTTCACGAATGTGATTGCGAATGATCGCCGCGCTCGCGCCCGGCTTGAGCTTGTCGTGCGGGTTGCGCCCCCGCGCCTGATTCTCCACGAAATAGCCGGGCTTCTGCAGCTTGCCGATGTCGTGGTAGTAGGCGCCCACGCGCGCCAGCAGTCCATTTGCGCCGATCGCGTTGCACGCCGACTCCGCCAGGTTGGCGATCTGCAGCGTGTGGTGGTACGTGCCGGGCGCCTCCATGCTGAGTCGTCGGAGGATCGGCCGGTTGAGGTCGCTCCACTCGAGCAGCGTCAAGTCCGTGGTGATGCGCGTGAACTTTTCCGCGAGCGGCAGGAACACCAAGGCGAGCGCGACCGACACCAGCGCGTTCGCGCCGCCGCGGGCCATGCTCAAACCAATGTCTTCGGGGCGCCATCCAAGCGTGAGTCCGATGGCGATCGCGGCGAAGGCGTACGCCACCGCGACCGTCAGCACGGAGTAGTACGATTGCGTGCGGCTGCGCATCACACGCACGCTCAACGCCGCCGCGGCGCCGGCCACGAGGTTCATGAAAAGCGCGTTCGTTCCGCGATACACGCTCTGTCCGCCGACGAGCACCGCGAGAATCATCGCCGCGATCATGCTGATGCGCGGATCGAAGAGCACGCTGAAGACAATGGCGGCGAACGCGATCGGAATCAGCTCGGGATAGACGTTCACGGTCGATCGCGCCGCGACCGCCGACACGACGATGACAAGTGCCGACACCCCCGCAAAGAGCCAAAGCGAGCGAACGTTCTTGTAGAGCTGCGGCCGGAACAGGATGATCGCGATGCCGAAGATCGCCAGGACCAGAGCATTGTACGCGATCGATCCGACTACCCGGCCGACGGCACGCTCCCCGCGCGCGCGATTCTGCATGGCGTCGTGCAGCGCACGCAACTTGTCGAACTCCGCCCGCCCGACAACCTCGTGCTCGCCGACGATCTTCTCTCCGGCGCGCACCTGATAGCGAACGGGATCGACCGATTGCGCCAACTCCATCCGCCGCCGCTCGGTGGCCTCGCGGTCGAGCACGATGGATGGATGAAAAAAGCCGCTCATCAGCTTGATGAAGACGCCGTCCCCCGCCGAGGAGTTCGGATC
>JALZAE010000027.1 GCA_030948535.1 Gemmatimonadota bacterium
TCGCAGCATCGGGGTGGATCGCCTGCAGAAGCTGCTCTTCACCGACGCGTTTCATTTTCGTCCGGGACATTCCGACGGCGGCGAGTCGTTCACCGCGTATCCGGCGCTCCGTGCCGACACGCTTGCCTTCGTGCCGTATTCCGTCCGCCATTCGGCTGTCTCGCCGTCGATCGACGTCGCGGCGATCGATCGCAACACGCGCGTGCTCCGCGACATCGCCGCCGCGTGGGTGCGCGCCGAGCCACAGGACGCCAACGCGCACGATGCGCTGGCGAAAGCGCTCGAGCGCACCGGAGAGCTCGAGCATGCGCGCCAGGGCGAGCCCGGCGCGCTCGATCGAGTGCGGAGCGCGCTCGCGCTCACGACCGATTCCGCGAAACGACTCGAGCTGGGCCACGACGCGGTCCGGCTGCTGGTGAAGAACAGAGATTTCGCGCAAGCCCGCAACATGAGCGACTCGCTGCTGGCGGCCTTTCCGAATCCGTCACCCATGCAAGCGGCGCAGCTCGCTCCGCTCGCCGCGCTGACCGGCCACCTGTGGCGCCTCGTCGCGTTGGCGAGATTGTCGGCGACGACCATCACCATCACGACCGATGATGCGCGCGCCATTCAGGTGACGCCCGGACTGATCGAAGAGAGTCAGGCGTTGCTCGCCTATGCGTCCATGGGTGCGCCGACCGACAGCATCCTCGCGCAACGCAAGCGCGTCGAGCAGGGAATTGCCGGCGCGGGAACTTCGGAGCAGCAGCAGGCCATGCGCTATGGATTGCTCGCGCATCCGCTGAGCTTGGCGGTGCCCGCGCTAGGCGCGAAAGCGATCGCCGACGAGCGCGCGGGCGCGGACTATCTCATTCCCGTGCAGCAGGCGGTGGCTCGCGGCGATGCCAGGGGCGCGCGCGCGCTCCTCGCGACGATCGATTCGCTGCGCCGTGGCGGACTGCCTGGCGACGTCACGATCGACGCCGTGTTCCAGGAGTCGTGGCTCCTGGCGGCCATCGGGGATACCGCACGCGCCGCGGCGCGTCTCGATGTGTCGCTCGAAACGCTCAAGATGATGGATGCCGGGATGCTCGATCATCCCTTCACCGCCGCGGCGCTCGTGCGCGCGATGCGCCTCCGCGCGGATCTCGCGACCGCGATGCACGATCGCGCGGCCGCGCAGCTGTGGCAAAAGGCCGCCGCTGAATTGTGGGCGGGCGCCGATGAGCCGCTTCGCACGCTGGTCTCGCGCCGTCCATGAGCGTACAATCTGCTCACCCACGTTGTTCATCACCCTCCCGGAGGAGATTGTGAATCAGCGAGAGCAATCACGCCTGCAACGCGTCGCGGCGTCAGCCGTCGTCATGTGCCTCGCGCTGGGTGCGGCGGCGACGATGTCGCTCCACTCGGCCGTCGGATCCACCGCCCCCGAGCCTCAGGCGCAGCAGGGCGGCGGGCAACCGCCGGTGCCGTTCGAGGCATCGGTCGATGAGGTCGCGAAGCGGGATGGCAATCACCCGCGCCGCTTTCGGCGTCTGCTGCCCAATCGAGCGGCGTTCGTCGCCAAGCGGGAGAACTGGGCGAGTGGCACTCGCAAAGGGACGGCGTTCGACGCCGCCCGTGGCGTGTGCACCAAGACCAAGACCAATCCCGTGCGCGCCGACGTCGTGCCGGTCGACGGCGCGAACACCATCGATCCGCTCGGACCTTCCGTGTCGGACAAGGGGCGCGTGATCGCCATGGTCATCAACAACGATCCGACGAATTGCTACGGCGAGTTCGGCGTGCCGCCGAACGACACCGGTTGGGTGGTCGTCGAAGATCGCGGCGGCGGGGGAAAGAAGGATCCCCGCGCATTTGTCTTCATCGTTCCCGAGAACGGCGCGCCCGTGCTCGCGGCGCGGCTGCGCTTTCGCTACTGCCACAATTTCGGCGACAATGGGGGCAAGCCGCATCACGACGAAACGAGGTTCTCCGTGGGCGATCCCGAAACTGGCGCCAGCTGCAATGCCGATCAGTCGCAGGGCGGCGACGCTCCCGCCGCGTCGCCCGGCAAGGGCGGCGCCCGCAGCATGCCGAAGGGCAGGCTCCCGGACTGGGCGCAGCAGGGGCTCGATAGCGACAGTCCGCCGATCTGGGCGACCTGTCTGCGCGGCTGCTGCACGATCGCACAATAAGTGAGCTCGCCCGACGTTCCCGCGCCCGACGTTCCAGCGCCCGGCGCAGATGCCGCGGCGCGGCGCATCGAGTCGCGCTCGGCGGAGTTCCACAAGGAGCTCGGTCTTCGCGATCTCGTGCTCACGCAGATTTTGTATGTCGTCGGGCTGAGCTGGGTCGGCGCGGCGGCAAAGCTCGGCCAGTCGCAGCTGATCTTCTGGCTCGCGGCGATGCTGATGTTCTACCTGCCGCAGGCGCTGGTGGTGATTCACCTGAGCCGCCGCTTTCCGCTCGAGGGCGGACTCTACCAGTGGACCAAGCTTGGCTTCAACGACGGGCTGGCGTTCATGGTGGCGTGGAATCTCTGGCTGTACGCCATCGTGCTGCTCGGCGCGTTCGGGATCCAGGTGGCGAACGCAATCGTGTATGCGCTGGGGCCCAACTACGGATGGCTATCGAACAATCGCGTGTTCATCTACGCGGTGAGCGGGGGAATGATTGCCGCGTTGATCGTCGTCTCGATCATCGGACTTGGCATCAGCAAGTGGGTCCATAACGTCGGCGCGATCCTGCTGCTGCTCGCCTTCGGCACATTGATGGTGCTCCCCTTCGTCGGCATGGCGCGCGGCACGATCAAGGATTACCACCCGTTCGCCGTCGCGATGCCGGCGCTGTCGCTGATGAGCATCAACATCGGCAGCAAGCTCGCGGTCGGCGGACTGAGCGGCTTCGAGTACGTCGCCGTGCTGGCGGGAGAGACGCGCAATCCGCGGCGAACCATCGGGCTGTCGGTGATGATCGCCGCACCGATCATCGCGTTGATGTTCATCCTCGGCACGAGCGTCATCCTCGCGTTCACCGATCCGTCGAAGGTCGACTTGGTCGGACCGATTCCGCAGGCATTTCGCGCCGGCTTCGGAACGTCGGGCGCGGTCGCCTTTCTCGTGCCGTTCGCGGTCTTCGCCGTCACGTCGCGCACCGTGGCGAACTCGAGCGTGATCTTCACGGCGACCACGCGCTTCCCGCTGGTCGCCGGGTGGGACCGGCTCTTACCGCCGTGGTTCACCAAGCTCCACGCGAAGCACAAGACACCGGTGAACTCGATCCTGTTCGTCGGCGGATGCGCGACGGTGTTCGCGATTCTCGGCAACGCGGGCGTCGGAGAGCAGGAGGCATTTCAGCTGCTCGACAACGCGGCGGGAATCTTCTACGGGCTGACGTACTTGATGCTCTTTGCCATTCCGTTGTTCGGATTCCGGAGTACCGCCGGCGACCGAAAAGCATCGCTCGGCCTGCGGATCGCGGCGTTCGCCGGCCTCGTGACGACAATTCTCTACGTCGTGCTCTGCGTTTTTCCCATCGTCGATGTCGTGAGCACCTTCGCCTTTGCCGCCAAGATGGGCACGCTCTGCATCGTCGCGAACGCGCTCGGTGCGGCGCTCTACATCAATGCCCAGCGCAAGCGCGCATCGGCGACCGCGGACGCGTCTTGATGCCGATTCTGGCGCTCGGCATCGACATCGGCGGCACAAAGATCAAGCTCGGCCTGATCGATGAAGAGGGTCGGGTGGTCGAGTCGCATCGCCAGGAGACGAATGCGAAGAGCGGCGCCGCGGCGGTGATCGCCAGCATTGCGGCGGGCGCGCGCGAGGCATTCGGCGCCGACCTGCGCGGCGCGAAGATGGCGGGCGTCGCCGTCGCGGGCCAAGTCGACGCCGATGGAGTGGTGACCGGAGCGCCAAACCTCGGTTGGACTGGCTTGCCACTCCGCGCCGAGCTGCAGCGCGCGCTCGGCATCCCCTGCTCAGTCGTGAACGACGTGCGCGCCGCCGCGTGGGCGGAGTGGCGGTTCGGGGCGGGGCGTGGCAGCGACGATGTCGTCGTGCTGTTCATCGGAACGGGAATCGGCGGCGCGATCGTCTCCGGTGGGCGCATGCTCGAGGGTTACGCCAACAGCGCCGGCGAGATCGGTCACACCACCATCATCGCCGACGGACGCCAGTGCCACTGCCGCAACCGAGGCTGCCTCGAGGCATACGTCGGCGGGTGGGCCATCGGCGATCGCGCGCGCATCGCGGCGCAGCAATCTCCCGAGCGCGCGAGCCTGCTGATTCAGCTCGCGGGCTCGGTCGAGAACATCAGCGCGAGCACTGTCGATCAGGCGAACACCAAGCGCGATCCGCTGGCGGCGGAATTGGTTCGCGACACCGGCCGCTTTCTCGGCGCCGGCTGTGTGAGCTTCGTCAACGGCTTCAATCCGGAGCGATTGATCCTCGGCGGCGGGGTGATCGACGGACTGCCGGAGCTGGTCGCGTTGGCCGAGAACGTGGTGCGCGAGCGGGCGCTCCCATCGGCCCTCGGCGGCCTCACGATCGTGCCGGCAGGGCTCGCCAACGACGCGCCGATGATCGGAGCCGCGACTGTCGCGAGAGGCTGAAGCTTGGCCTCAGTCGTCGGTCCGCTGACAACTACGAGGCCTGACGACTGACGACCGGGCTCATCTGTGATCCCCCGCGCACCAGTATCTCGCTCTAGTGGACATTGGACAGTCGCGAAAATCCGCGCAGGGCCGCATACTTAGCCACCTCTAGTCGCCGCGAATGTGCGGCCCCCATCCGATGTTCACGACAAAAATCGTTCTCGCTCTCGCCGGGTCCGCCCTCATCTTGGCGGTGCCGGCCGCTTCGCTGCGCGTTCTTCGCGTGTCGCCCTCGGGCGATGCGTCGCCGACCGCGAGCGTCACCATCACCTTCGATCGGCCGGTCGCCGGGTCGCTCGATCGCTCGGTAGATCCGCGCGGACTGGTGAAGACGATGCCGTCGATTCCCGGCCGAATCGAATGGCGAGACCCGGTGACGCTCGTGCTCACGCCGCGCGCGACGCTGCAGCCGGGTACGCGCTACACCGTGACCGTCGCCAACAACTTCAAGGCGATGGATGGCAGCGCGCTCGAGAAGCCGTACACCTTCAGCTTTCGCGTGCGCGGGCCGCAACCGGTCGCAGGTTTTCCCGTCAGCAAGAACAACGGTCCGCGGTGGATCACCCCGACGACGAAGTTCGATGTCGCCTTTTCCGCGCCCGTCGCCGATCTGGCGATACTGATCGCGGGTTCGAAGATCGTCTTCGCATCGACGTGCGGGGGCGCGCGCGAGGTCAAGCTCAACGCCACCGCGCAGCGCCGGGTGACGACGAAAGATCCATATCAATACCGCGCCGACGCCGCACGCGGCTCGGACTCGCTGCGCCGAGTCGTCACGCTCACGCCCGCCGTGCCGCTGCCGCTTGCCTGCGCCGGCGAGCTGGTCATCCCCGCCGAGGTCGCCGAAGGACGCACGGGCGACGCCCGGTGGGCATTCAGCACGTATTCCCCCTTCGCCATCGACAGCGTTCGATGCGACGAAGGCAACTGGTGTCCGACCGGCTCGCCCGAGCTGAAATTCACGACGCCGGTGAAGGGCGCTGAGGTGCTGCGCCACGTGAAGATCCTGCCGAACATCGCGTTCAAAATGCAGGATACCGCGAGCGAATCGGATCACTGGACGCTCGAGACGAAGATGACGCCGCGCACGCGCTACGCCGTCGTCGTGGACACGTCGATGCGCGATGTGTTCGGCCAGCGTCTGCGCGGCAATCCCGCCGCGGGCTTCGCCACCACGGCGTACGCGCCGTCGATCCAGTATCCATATGGCCGTCTCGTCGTGGAGCGCAACGCGTACGGAACGCTGGCGATCCAGCACATCAACATCGATACGCTCGTCACCGAGATCGCCGCCGTGCCGCCCGCGATGGAAGCGCGATTCCTGTCGCGCTCGCCATGGACCATCGGACCGCTCTGGGACTCGATCGCATCGCGCGCCACGACGCGCCGCATTCCCGTGCGCGGCGCCGCCGACAAGCCGCATGTCACGGCGATCAAGCTGCCGCTCTCTGACGCATCGAAGCCCGGCTCGCCGACGCTATACGCGGTGCGCGTCTCGAGCGGCGCGGTCGACACGAGTACGCACGATGAGCGCGCGCGAATCGCGCTCGTCCAAGTCACCGACCTCGGCTTGCACGCAAAGATCGGGCTGAATGAAGGCGTCGTGTGGGTCACTGGCGTCGCCGATGGAAAGCCGCGTGCCGGCGCGGCGGTGACGCTCTATGATGCGGCGGGCAAATCGATCGCGACGGGCACCACTGCAGCGGACGGCACCGTGCGACTCGCCGGCTATCGCAACAACGCGGCGGTTCCCGACACGACGTCGTCCGAAGAAGGCGATGGCGAGAGTAGCAATTTCGAGGGATACGTCGCGGCAACGCTCGGCGCTGATCGCGCGGTCATCGGCATCAGCGACTACGACGCGGACTTGAGTCCGTGGCAGTTCGACGTCTATCAAGCGTCGAACTCGGACCGGCTCGGCGTCAGCGGCGCGGTGTTCACCGAGCGCGGCATCTATCGCCCAGGCGAGAAGCTCTACGCCAAGGCGATCATCCGCAGCGGCTCACTCGGCGCGCTCACGGCGCCGGCGCGCGGTGATTCGGTGAAGTGGATCTTCAAAGGACGCGAGGGCGACGAGGCATCCGAGACGCTCGCCGAAGCGGTGACGCAGACGTCGGCGTTCGGCACGTCGGATTATGCGTTCACGATCCCGTCGAACGTCGCGCTGGGCACCTTCGCGCTCGAGGTGCAGGGACACAAAGAAGGGAAGTGGGTGCCGCTGGCGACCACCGACTACAAGATCGCGGAATATCGGCCACCTGAATTCTTGGTCGACATGAGCGTCGACAGCGCGGCCGCGCGTTTTCCCGGTGAGACCGCGCGGGCGATGGTGAGCGCGCGCTATCTCTTCGGCGCACCGATGGGACGCGCGGTGATGTCGTGGCAGGCGCGCTCGGTACCGGTGTCATCGTGGTCGCTGTCGATTCCGAACACTGATGGCTTCACCATCGGCGAGAGCGGATTCTGGTGGGAGGATTCGCCGAGGGCGCATCAGTCGGTCGACGTGTTCGCCAGCGGGCGCGACACGCTCGACGCCACCGGCCAGCGCACGCTGCGCATCAAGCTGCCCGCGACGGAGAAGGGACGCGCGGCGCTCGTCACGATCTCCGCCACTGTCACCGACGTGAACCGGCAGGCGTCGGGCGCATCGCAGTCGGTCACGGTGCACCCCGCGTCGTTCTACATCGGCGCGAAGCCGCTCGGCAAGAACTATTTCTGGACGGTCGGAAATCAGGAGCAGGTCGGCGTCATCGCCGTCACGCCCAAGGGCGAGCGTCTCGCCGGCATCAAAGTCACCGGCGCGGTCGTGCGACGCGAATGGCACCAGGCGCAGCGCGAGCGCAACGGCTCCGAGGAGAGCATCGGGGAATGGGTGATGGATACTGTCGCCCGCTGCACCGTGACCACCGCGACCGATGCGACGCCATGCGATATCACGCCGAAGTCCGGGGGCACGTACTTCGTCACCTTCCGGGCGAGGGACGCGAAGGGGCGCACCGTGTCGACGACGCTCTATCGCTGGGCCGTCGGCAAGGACTGGGTGCCGTGGAACGACGAGAACAAGTTCAAGATGGATGTCATCCCCGATCGCACGCGCTACGCGGTCGGCGATACCGCCACCATCCTCCTCGCCTCGCCATTCACCGGCGCCGAAGCGTGGATTACCGTCGAGCGCGAAGGGTTGATCGAGCAGCGTCGCATGGTGCTCACCAGTGGCTCGACGTCGCTCAAGATTCCGATCACCGAAGCGTTCGTGCCGAACGTGTTCGTCGGCGTACTGGTCGTTCGCGGCCGCACCGCGCCCCCGAGCAACATCGAAGATCCAGGCCGTCCGACGATTCGCGTCGGCTACACCGAGCTGCGCGTGACACCTGAAGTGAAGCGACTGGCGGTGAACGTCTCGCCGCTGGCCGATGAATATCGTCCGGGCGATAGCGCGCGCGTGCGCGTGCAGGTGCGCGACGTGCGCGGCGCAGGCCAGCGCGCGGAGGTCACGCTCTGGGCGGTGGACGAAGGCGTGCTCTCCCTCACCGGCTACAAGACGCCGAACCCGATCGACCTGTTGTATCGCGAGCGCGGACTCGGTCTGCGACTGGCGAGCAATCTCGTGTCCGTCGCGCCGCAGATTCCCGAGGGAGAAAAGGGCGCGCGCGCACCCGGCGGCGGTGGTGGTGCCGCGGGAGCCGACATTCTGCGCAGCCAATTCAAGTCGACGGCGTTCTGGATCGGCTCGGCCATCACCGACGCCAGCGGCAGCGTCACCGTCGCGGCGAAGCTGCCCGACAATCTCACGACGTTCCGCGTGATGGCGGTCGCCGTCACGCAGGGCGATCGCTACGGCAGCGGCCAGTCGCCGATGCTCGTCACGCGTCCGCTCGTCGCGCGGCCGGCGCTGCCGCGCATCGTGCGCGCCGGCGATGAGTTCATTGCCGGCACGGTCGTGAACTCGCGAAGCGGCGGAACGCCGACGGT
>JALZAE010000029.1 GCA_030948535.1 Gemmatimonadota bacterium
GTGTAGCCCTGCCCGTGCGCGTGCGTGCGCAGGTTGATCGGCATGCCATCGACATAGGTCGCGAAGTCGGTGCCGTGATCGAGGTTGAAGCCGCGCAGGAAATACTGGTTGGCCTTGCCGTCGCCGCTGTGCTGCGTGACGATCATGCCGGGCACGAACTCGAGCACTTCGCCCGGCCGCAGCACGGGTCGGCTTTCGATCAGCTTGGCGGTGACCGAGCCTTCGCTCGCCGCGTCGGACGTGCCGACGCCGTTGTTGTAGTTGCCGGTGACTTCGACACGCGGGAGGCGCTCGACATCCTCGGCGCGTGAGCCGACGGCAACCGCCATGAGTGCGGCCAGGATGGCGCCGTGGAATGCGGCGCCGTCGAGTGCGATTCGTCGGCTCATGACATCAATTCAGATCGTCCGCACGGTATACGGATGGACAAGCAGAACCGGATTCAGGTTCGAAAATTGTATGACGAAATGGTTTTTTCGTCATACTGTCGGGAACTCGAACGCTTCAGGAGGAGCTATGCGCAGACTGACGATTTCCGTCGACGACGAATTGGCCGAACGCTTCGATGAGCTGGTCGCGGCGCGGGGCTACGAGAATCGTTCCGAAGCGTTCCGCGATCTGGTTCGCCGCGAGCTCGACGAGACGCGGGTGCGCCAGCAAAAAGCATCGCATTGCGTGGCGAACCTGAGCTATGTGTACAACCACCATGAGCGGCAACTGGCCGATCGCCTGCTGGAGAAACATCACGGCCATCACGACCTGAGCTACGCGACCATGCACGTTCATCTCGATCACGACGATTGCCTCGAATCGGTGATGCTGCGGGGACGCGTCGATCACGTGAATCAGTTCGCCGAGTCGGTCATCGCCGAGAAGGGCGTGCGTCACGGCAAGCTCAATCTGATCCCCGTCGAGGTCGAGCGGCCTGCGAGATCCCTCCACGTGCACAAGCACTTCAAGGCGATGACCTGAGGGGGCGAGGGCGGTTCAAAGCGCGGACGGCGTCGCATTGCGGACGATTTCCGTATGCATCGGACAGGTGTATTGGACGTGCGTGCCGGGCTCCGCGTTTCAAACGGCTGCGTCAACGTGATCGTGCGGTCGGTGGCGCTTCACGCTCGTCGTCGCGCAAACAGGCTCTCAGTTCGCGGCACGACCCCGTGGCGGTCTTCCCGAGCGAAGTCCGTCGGCGTTCGAACTGGCAACCGGCGTCGCGGCGGCGGGTGCGGCCAGATCCTGTCGGGCGAGCGCCTCCAGGACCGGGCACTCCGGACGATCGTCGCCATGGCAGCACTGCACCAGGTGTTCCAGCGCAGCCTTCATCGCCAGCAGCTCATGGACTTTCTGATCGAGCTCCTTGATGTGCGCTTCGGCCAGCGCCTTGACCTGCCGGCTCGGACGTCGGTGGTTCTGCCACAGACCCAGGAGCTCGCCGATCTGCTGGATGGAAAAGCCCAGGTCGCGCGCCTGGCGTATGAAGCGCAGCGTGTGCACCTCGTTGTCGGTGTACTGCCGGTAGCCGGCATCGGTGCGGTTCGCTTCCGGTACCAGGCCCACCAGCTCGTAGTGGCGGATCATCTTCACCGACACGCCTGAGCCCTTCGCTGCCTCGCCGATGTTCATCGTTTCCATGTCTTCCTCCTTACGCAGCGGCGATGCGAGTCTGCTCGGACCGCTTTGTCGTTTCGCTCTCGTCGGCAATGCCTGCGTCCACGCTTTCGGCCGTCGGGCGCCAGCGGCGCAACAACAGCGCGTTGCCGACCACGCTCACGCTGCTGAACGCCATCGCGGCACCGGCGATCACGGGATTCAACAGGCCGAAGGCAGCGAGCGGAATGCCCACGATGTTGTAGGCGAAGGCCCAGAACAATCCGCGCTTGATGGTCGCGTAGGTCCGGCGCGAAACGTCGAGTGCGTCGGCGACGAGCCGCGGGTCGCCGCGCATCAAGGTGATGCCCGCGACATCCATCGCCACGTCGGTTCCGGTCGACATCGCGATGCCCACGTCGGCAGCGGCCAACGCCGGCGCATCGTTGATGCCGTCGCCGACCATCGCGACGATCTTCCCGGCCACGCGCAGTTCCTGCACCACGGTTGCCTTGTCGGCCGGCAACACTTCGGCGCGCACTTCGGCTATGCCCAGCTCGCGAGCCACCGCTTGTGCACTCCCCCGGTTGTCGCCGGTGAGCATCACCGTCTGGACGCCGAGCTCGTGCAGCCGCTCGACAGCACGTCGCGCGGATGCCTTCACCGTGTCGCCGAACGCG
>JALZAE010000035.1 GCA_030948535.1 Gemmatimonadota bacterium
TCTCGGAGTGGCGCGACCAGGCCATGAGGGGCGCATCGATCGCGCTCTCGACGAGCTTCGCCGGATTGAGCATGTGCATGATGCCCTCGCCGAGAATGGACCGCTTGCGCGCATGTCCCGAGACGAACTGCATCACCGTCTTCCAGAGCGCGTGGCCCGCGCGCACGTGTCCCATCTCGCGGCCCAGCACGAACAACAGCTCGTCGCCCTTGAAGTTGGTCAGCACGCTACCGAGGACGATGAAGGCGCGCGAGTCGGTGCCGAGCGTCGTGGCATCCCACATCTGCTCGCCCGACACGTAGAGCTCGGGGAGATACTGGAGTCCCATGATGCGCGCCGCTTTGATCGCGGCCTCGAAGATGTCCGGCAACTGCCGCTCGCCCAACCGGAGGCCATTGACCGATGCCTCGAACCACGGACGGCCGACGCGCTCGGACACGGCGTGGGCCGCCGCGGTGAGCGGGCCGAGTGAGCGCAGCACGTTCATCGCGTCGGCATCGAGCGCCCAGAGGAAGGCGTTGATGTCCATGTCGTAGTCGGGTCCGAGCGGACGAAGCCAGCGACATGTCGGGCAGTACACCTTCGACGCCGGCAGCCCCGACCCATCGCCGCCACACGTCTGACAGCCGAAGCCGTAGCTGTAGTCGTACGGCATCTGCGGCTGCGCGTCCGCCGCGACCGGCGTTCCGCAATGGATGCAGAAGCGCGAGTCGTAGGCGAGCTCGAGGCTACAGGCCGGACAGGCTATGACCATCATCGTGTTCGCGCTCATGGTGTCGCTTGCGCCCTCACAACCGCTTCAACATCTCGGCCTTCTTCGCATCGAATTCTTCCTGCGTGAGCACGCCCACCGCGCGCAGCTCGCCGAGCTGCTTCAACTGCTCGACGATGTTCGCCGTCGAACCGCCCGACGAGCCGTTGCTGTTGCTCGCCGGCTCGGGAATCGGCGGAGGAACGGGAGTCACCGGCGCGTGTTGCTGTGGAACGACGGGCGGTGGCGGCGGCGGCGAATAGTGCTGTTGCGGAACCGGCGGTGGTGCCGGCGGCTGGTGCTGCTGCATCGGCTGCTGCGGCCACTGGGCTCCACCCGCGACGGGCGTCTGCGGGATGCTGATCAGCACCTGCTCCGCCAGTTCGGCCGGCTGCTTGGTCGTGATCATGTAGATGCCCCACCCGCCGGCGACGGCGGCGAGCCCGACGCCGAACCATCCCAAACCCGACATTGCGAGCAACCACGCGCAGAGTAGCGTGCTGCCCACCTGCACGCCCATGGCGCTCGAGTTCGGCTTGAGCGTGAGGCGCACCGCGGTCTGGCGCGGACCCATGGGCGTCAGCGCCATGTCGCCATCGAAGGTGGTCTTCCAGCCCCAGCTTCGCTTGGTGATCGAGAACTTCGCCGACTGGGGTGCCGCCTGCCATTTGACGGTTCCACCGGCGTTCTGAATGCCCTGCAGCGCCATGTCGAACGCGCTGCGCACGTCGGCGTTCAACACTCCCTGCGACGGGCCGGCACCGCCCATCATCCCGCCAATGTTGCGCGGCGGCGGTGGCGGTGGCGGCGGCTGGAACTGCTGCTGCGGCTGAAATGGCGGCGGCGCAGCGCTGCCCTGTAGCGGTGTTCCACAGACGCCGCAGAAGCGAGCGGCTGTGGAGTTCACCGCATCGCACTTCGGACAATTGATCGATCCCGTCGCATTCTGCGTCGTGCCCATGGGTCCGGTCCTCTGGTGGTAAGAGCGTACTCAGTGTAAGGCGCAACTTGCATCCGGGAGGGATCACGCAAACTGAAGAAGTCCAGGGTGCAGACGTCAGATGTCAGACGTTAGATGTCAGTGGACGCGCCGTTTCGAAGTGCGGGCGCTGGCGTCTGACCGCTGAGATCTGACCTCTGCCCTGTTATGAGCGCGACAGGAATGCTGCGCAGAAGTGCGGGTGCGCGGAGTGGTCCCGACACGATGGCATCGGTAAAGGCGTGACGCCAGCTTTTAATGGAGGCGAGCTCGGGTGGCAGCTCCAGCTCGGTGTCGCCCCAGGGCTCCGCGCCGAGTTTGAGAGTCAGCCGCGGAACGACCGTGATCGCGGCGCGGTCGCGGAACACGCGCGCGAAGGCGAAGAGGTGGCCGGCGCCATCGCCGGTGGCGGTGATGGGCACGTACGAGCCGCGGGCGAACAACTCAGCGCTCGCGCGGCGCGTGAGCAGCGCACGATGGGTCACGTGCAGCTTGATGCGTCCGTCCGCGGGCGAGGCAACGAGCTCGGCGGCCATCGTTTGGCGCTCTCGCGCGTCGCCGGCGTCCCATCGCGCGTCGAGCTGGGCGAGCACGGCCGCGCGGGCGGCGAAGTCGACCGGCGCGCGGTTGTCTGGATCGACAAGCGCGTGATTCCAGAGCTCGTCGCCTTGATATATGTCCGGCGTGCCCGGCGCGGTGAGGTGGACCGCGATGCGCGCGAGCGCGTTCAACCAACCGGGCGCCGCGATTCGCTCGACAAGGCGAGCGAGATCGCGCAGGAAGGGATTGTCATCACCTGCCCGAAGCGTCCGGTCGATGAACGCGCTCAAGGCGCGCTCGTACTCGGCGTCGGGCGCGAGCCATTCGGTTTGGGCCTTGGCCTCGCGCGCGGCCTTTCGCATGTACTCTGTCAGCCGCCGACGAAGCTCCGCCAGCTCCGGCTCGTCGGGCAGTGCCGTCGCGGGCCAGAGGGCGACAAGCGATTGATAGAACAGATATTCGGCGTGCGCGTCCGGTTGGAGCCGGCCTTGAAGCTTGGTGCGATGGGAGCGGTTCATCACGCGCCATCGAGTGATGGCAGTCCACCACGCGTCGGGCATCTCGGAGAGCACGTCGAGACGTGAGCGAACGTCGCCGCTGCGCTTGGTGTCGTGCGTCGCCGTCGCGAGCAGATTGCCGGGCCAACATTGCGCGCGGTGCGCGTTGGCGGCGTGCAGCGCGCCGGCCGCATCGGCGAGCGGTCGGTCGGGCTCGCCGCCGACTTCGTTCAGCGAAGCGAGCGGGATGTAGCGGTAGAGCGCGGTGTCCTCGATGCCCTTCGCGGACGCGGGGCCGGTCACCTGTTGCAATCGCTCACTCCACGCGACGCTCTGCGCCGAGCGTGACGCATCGCGGAGGAGCAGTACGCCGACGATCTGCTCGAGTGCCGCGCGCGGCGGCGTGCCACGCCGCGTGGCGTTGGCCACCGCGCGCTCGATGACGGCGCGATCCGCGTCGCTCAGGGGCGGCGCGTTTCGATCGACGTATGCGCGGTAGACGTCAAAGCCCGCGATGAGCTGGATGATCGCTTCGCGCACATCGTCGCGCGGAACGCCGCGGACCAGCGGCGCCAAGAGCCGCGTGAGACGGCGCACGTCGGCGTCGAGCGCGTTGCGCAGGATGAGCTGCTTGCCGCGCACCGCGGCATCGCGATAGCCCACCGCCGGATTCGTGATGTGCAGCATCTCGCGATAGCGCTCGTCGATCGCGCGAATGCCCGCGGGATCGACGAACAGCGATTCCAGTTGGTTCATGAACTCGTAGCCGGTGGTTCCCTGCACCGGCCAGTCCTCGCGCAATCGCTCATCGCCCATCAGAATTTTCTCGACGAGGATCGGCACGTCCGGGCCGGCGGCGGCGCGCAACCGCTCGAGATAGGCGCGCGGCTCGAGCAACCCGTCGACGTGATCGACGCGCAGCGCGTTTACGCTTCCGTCGGCGAGCCAGCGCAGGGCGAGCTCGTGGGTGGCGGCGAACACGGAATCGCGATCGGCGTTCAACGCCGCCAGCTCGTTGATCTCGAAGAATCGGCGATAGTTGATCTCGTTGGCGGCGCGCTTCCAGTAGACGAGCTGGTAGTGCTGCGCGTCGTGGAGCGCGCGCAGCCGTGGTCCCTCGACGGACGCGATGTCGTCCGGCAGCGTCGCCGGGTCGAGCGGAAATGTCTGCTCGAAATATTGGAGGCGGACTTCGTCGCCTCGTCTGATGAGGCGCAACTCCCTCTTGGCGATGACCTCGTCGAGCGACGCGCCGAGTACGGGGAGGAGCACCTTGCCGCGCAGCGAGCGACGCGCCGGATTCCAGTCGATGTCGAACCATTCCGCATACGGCGAGCCTTGGCCGTGGGCAAGCACGTCGTCCCAGAAGCGATTCTGATCGCCGGTGCCCATGTGGTTGGGCACGATGTCGAGCAACAGGCCGAGTCCGTTGCGGTGGAGCTCGGACACGAAGGCGCGCAACGCGGCGTCGTCGCCAAGCTCGGGATTGAGCCGCGTCGGATCGACAACGTCGTAGCCGTGCGTGCTTCCCCGTCGCGCGGTGGTCATCGGCGACGTGTAGACGTGTGAGACGCCGAGGCGCGCGAGGAGCGGTACGATCTTCGTGGCGGCGCTGAGATCGAAGCCGGCGTGCAGCTGCAGGCGGTACGTCGCGATCATCACTGGCGTGCGGTGCGGTGCGGGCAGTGTCACCGCCCGGGGCACTTCAGAGCCGTCGCCACCTCTGGATTCTTGCGCAGCGACTCGATCGATCGGGACATGCGCTTCGTCCAGCTCGGGAACTTGTCGGCGGTGACACCCGGCACGTTCACGGGCTCGAGCTCGCCGGCGATGTCATCGAGCGCGATGCCGACGAGCGCCGCCGGTGTGCGGCAGACGAACTCGTGGATGGCGCCGCGCAGCTCGGCGTCGCTCTCCGGGATCTGGTTGCCGGCGAGGATCCCATCGGCGGCCAACCGTTCGAGCAGGCGATGCCGCTCCTTGTTCCGCGCATCGTGGGAGTGCCGCACCGCATCGGCCTCGAGCAGCCCGACGTGTCGTCGCAGCTCGATGTCGTGGCCGGCCCACCACCCGGCAATCGTCGCCATGTCGTGCGTGTTCGCCGTCGTGAGCGACAGGGGCTCGTAGCTCCAGCCGGGCTTGTAGTGCGCGTCCCCTTCGCGCTCGAACTGCATCACCTTGCTCGACAGAATGCCCCAATCCTTGAGCGTGCCGGGCACCTCGGGCGGCACGGTTCCGAGATCTTCTCCGACGACGAGCGCGCGCGCGCGATGGCTCTCGAGCGCCAGGATCCCAAACAGGTCGTGCGTCGGAAAGCGAACGTACGCGCCATCGTTGCCGCTCTTGCCGTCTGGAATCCAGAACTGCCGGAAGAATCCGAGGACGTGATCGATGCGCAGCGCGCCGGCGTGCCGGAACGCCGACTGCACCAGCATGATGAAATAGCGATACGCGCTGGCCGAGAGCGCGAGCGGATTCAGCGGCGGCAGTCCCCAGTTCTGGCCTTGACGCGCGTACTCGTCGGGCGGCGCGCCGAGCGAGACGCCACGCGCGAAGAGTGACTGATAGGCCCACGCATCGCTTCCGGCCGGAGACGACCCGACCGCGAGATCCTGATAGATCCCGATGCGCATGTGCGCGTCGCGCGCCGCGCGGCCGGCCATCTCCAGTTGGCGATCGGCCTCGAACTGCAGCCAGCAATGCAGATCGATGCGGAAACGGTTCGAGCGCCTGAAGGATGCGACGTCGGCCGAGCGCGGATCGCGGTACCCCGCGGGCCAGACGCGCCAATCGCGGCCGCCGGACTCGTCGCCCGCGAAATGCTCGCTGAGCGCCATCCAGGTCGCGAAGTAATCGAGGGCGCGCCCACGCGAGGCGACGTACTCGCGAAAGGCGGCGGCGCGCGTGTCGACCTTCGCGAACGCCGCGTCCAACACTCGTCGCTTCTGTCTGATGATCTCGTCGTACCGGACGCGATCGCTTGCACGGAGGCTTTCCAGCTCTGCCGCATCGGGGAAAAACTCTCGCGGAATGTCCTTCGCTTCGGGTACCTGCTCGACGTCGATGTAGATGACGTTGCGAAAGAGCCGGCTGATCGGACTGTACGGACTGATGTCCGTATCGCGGTCGTGCAGCGCGTGGAGGGGATTCACGCCGACGAACGCCGCGCCGAACGAGCCGCCCCATGTCGCGAGATCGCGCAGATCCGAGAAATCGCCGACGCCCCAATTTTGCTCGCTGCGCACCGAGTACAGGTTCGCGGTGATGCCGAACACGCGCGCGCCGTCGCCGAGTAATTCGTTCGGGGTCAGGCACCGCGCGGGCGTTACGATCAGAATCTGCTCGCCCTGGCGTTCCGCGGCCCCGGCGCGGAGCTCGACACGTATCCGGTGATAGCCGTCGAGAAGCGGACCGGGAATGGGAATCTCGATCGCCCCGTCGTCCGTGTGGATCGAACCTGTCGCCTCGCGGCTTCGATCATCCTCGGTCGTGACGACGATGCGATACTCGACGTCCCCGGCGACCGCGTTGTGCGCGGAGATCGTGCGCGCCTGGCCGGCGGCGCCGCGCGCGACGTACACGGGTGCGACGCAGCGCGCGCCGTGCTCCTGCCGCAACCGAGCGAGCGCTTCGCGCGCCGCATGCTCGCTCGACGCATCGATCCCCATTGCGTGCAGCAAGTCGACACGCGTCGCGTCGGACGTCACTCGGCGGTCGCGGCCGGTTTGGTCGATGTATTCCGGAAGGATGTGGAGGAGGGCGGACAGCTCGTGCAGGAAGGACAAAGGGGCTGGGGGTTGGGGGCTGGGGGTCGGGGCGCGCGTGGGGACTCGGCACTCGGCACTCGCCGTACTCGAGACTCGGCGCTGACACCTGCTGCCGGTTCACTCTGGCAGAACTGATACCAAGTGCGGGGCGATAGGGCGAGACGAGGGGGTCATCTGGTCGTCGAGTGCGTGGGGGCATAGCGTTGGCAAATATCGCCACACTGTTCGAGGAGAAGCGCCGCGGTGAGCAACGTCATTTTCGAGATTCGCGCCGCGGCACGCGCGCTCCGAAAGAGTCCGGGCTTCACGAGCGTGGCCGTGCTCTCGCTCGGCGTCGCGCTCGGACTGACCACGATCATGTTTGGGTTGGTCGACGCGGCGATTCATCCCTATGCGCCGTATCGCGAGCCCGAGCGGTTGTTCTCACTCCAGCAGTGGGGATACGATCGAACGGGGAAGGTGCCGACGCCGGGCGCGCTACTCCTGCTTCTCAAGCGCGACGGGAAATTCCATGCGGGACTGGCGCTGTCCACGCAGAGGCGGACGACGGTCGAGACCGGTACCGAGGGACGCGAGGTCGGAACGGCGTTCGTCACGCCTGATTTCTTTTCCGTCTTCGGCGTCGCACCGGCGCTCGGCCGTACGTGGGCAACGCCCGATGGGATTGCCGCCGATGAGTCGCAGGCTGTCGTCAGCGAGCGATTGTGGAAGCAGATCGGCGGCACGAAGGAAACCGTCGGCCGACTGACGGTTCGCGCGAACGAGCGCGTGTTCACCGTGATTGGCGTGATGCCGCGCGCGATGAACGCTCCGCCGCTCGGTGATCAGAATGGAACCGAGCTCTGGCTTCCGATCCCCGTGGGACACGGCGACAGTACGGCATTCAATCTGAGGGCCACCTTTCGGCTCGCGCCGGGCGCGACCGCGGCGAGTGCCTCACGCGCACTCGACCAATTCAGCGCGCAGCTCTCGGCGGAATACGGCGATGCGGCGAAGAACATCTTCTATCGAGCGAAACCAGTCTGGGTGCCGGTGTCAGGCTACAACAGCATCCATCTCGCGCTCGGCGGCGCCGTGGTCATCGTGATGCTCATCGCCTGCGCGAACTTGTCGCAATTGGTGCTGGGTCGCGGCCTCGCGCGCCGGCGAGAATTGGCCATTCGCTCGGCACTCGGCGCGCCGCGCGGCGCATTGCTGAAGCACACCATGCTGGAGTGCGGGTGGATCGCGCTCGGCGGCGCAGCGCTCGGCGTGCTGTTGGCGGTCTGGGGAAGCGGCATCGTCGGCGCGGCGATTCCGACGAGCGTACGCAATATCGGACTCGTCGAGCCGCACCTCTCGTGGCGGGTGTTCGCCATCGGGTTGAGCGCCGCGCTCGCCACGATCATGATCTTCGCGCTCGGTCCGGCGATTCGCGCGTCACGCGCCGATCCTGGCGACGCGATGAAGGACGGCGCGGGCTCGACGACGGGACGCAACGAGCATCGCTACAGCGCGCTCGTGATTGCCGAGGTTGCGCTGTCGATGGTGTTGCTGGTTGGCGCCGGACTGTTGATCAAGAGCGCCGATACGCTCCTCGCGTTCGACTTCGGGTACGACCCCAAGCACATCGTCCAAGCATCCATCCCGATGTACCGGGTGACGCAGTCGGACAGCGCGGCAGGCGTCTTTCTCGCTAACCTCATTTCACGGTCGAACGCCCTTCCGGGCGTCCGCGCCTCCACGCTGATCTACGCTGGTGGCGGCGTCGACCACTTCACCATGACGTACGAGGATGCCGGCGCTGGGATGACCGAGCGGTTCATCGGCTCCGGGTACAATGAGGTCACGCCGAACTTTCTCCGCACGCTCGGCATTGGCGTCATTCGCGGCCGCGACTTCGAGGAGGGCGACGCTTCGGCCGGGGCGGTGATCATCAGCAATCAGGCGGCGAAGCAGCTCTGGCCGTTCGGCGACGCGATCGGCAAGGTGATCAAGTTCGGACCGCGCGCGTCGAACCGGCCGCTGTTGCGAATCGTCGGCATCACGCGCGACGCGTTTCTCAACGTGGGGGACGTCGGCGCCGATTCGCCCGCGCTCTTCTTCGCCGTGCCGCCGGCGAGCGTGCACCACAGATTCGCACAGCTGGTGGTGCGAGGATCCGGCTCTACCGGTGCCCTCTCCGTCGCGTTGCGCCGTCAGCTGATCGCGCTGTCGCCGGCGATTGGGACCGCGTCGTACATCACGCCCTGGAGCGACCAGCTCTCCGCCATGATCGAGCGCGATCACTTCCTGACGACGCTCTTCGGCGTCTTCTCTGGGTTCGGACTACTCGTCTCGGCCGTGGGTCTCTACGGCGTCATCGCCTACGCCGTGACGCAGCGGATGCGCGAGTTCGCCCTCCGCGTCGCGCTCGGCGCCGAGCAGCGCGATGTCGCGAAGCTCGTGCTGCACGACGGCGCGGTGATGCTCCTGGCCGGCACCGGCATCGGCGCGTTCGTCGCGATGTTTCTCACGCGAGCCACGCGCAACCTCGTCTTCGGTCTCGATACGTACGACCCGATGGCGCTCATCGCTGCCGAAGCGATTCTGTTCGCCATCGGACTGGTCGCCTGCTTCGTCCCGGCGCGGCGCGCGATGCGCGCGAATCCACTCGACGTGCTGCGAGCTATGTAAGGTCAAAGCTCACCACGCATTTCGCAGATGACGCAGACAGGGCGGTGCCAGAAAATCCGTCTGTGTCATCCGCGTCATCTGTGGTGAGCTCTTGGCCTTAGAGAGCGGCCCGCGCGGCGATGTCAGCGTCGCCGCTCGCGGCGGGCGACAGCAGTACAGCCCCGAGCGGCGGCAACGTCAGCACGATCGACTGCGCGAATCCGTGATACGGCACCGGCTCGGCAACGACACGCTGCACCGTCTCCACCGCGCTGCCGAAGAATCTCGGGTCGTCGCTCGAGAAAATCTCCTCGTACGTCACGGCCGACGGCACGCCGATACGGTAGCCGCTCCGCGGGACCGGCGTGCAGTTCATCACCACGATCACGTGCCGATCGCGTAGATCCTTCGAGAATCGCGCGTACGCGAACACGGAGTTCACGCGGTCGTCGGCGTCGATCCAACAGAAACCATCGGGATCGGGATCGGCTTTCCATAGCGCCGGCGTGTGGCGGTAGAGCGTGCCCAATGTCTCGAAGAACGCATCGAGGCCGGCGCGCTCCGGCTGTTGCGTGAGATGCCAATCGAGACTGACGTCGTGATTCCATTCACCGTGCGGCGCCAACTCGCTGCTCATGAACAGCAGCGCCTTGCCTGGCCGGGTGATCTGATAGGTCACCAGCAGCCGAAGGTTCGCCAGCTTCTGCCACTCGTCGCCCGGCATCTTTTCGATCAGCGACCTCTTCAGGTGCACGACCTCATCGTGCGAGATCGGGTTCACGAAGCGCTCGCTGTACTCGTACATCATCCCGAAGGTGATCTCGTTGTGATGAAAAGACCGGTAGATCGGGTCGTACGAGAAGTAGTCGAGCGTGTCGTGCATCCACCCCATGTTCCACTTGAAGGTAAAGCCGAGCCCGCCTTCCCTTACCGGGTGCGTCACACCGGGCCAGCTCGTCGACTCTTCCGCGACGGTGAAGCAGCCAGGCTGATCGCTGCGAACCGCCTCGTTCATCTGCTTCAGAAATTCGATGGCGTCGAGATTCTCCCGGCCGCCAAAGCGATTGCGCAGCCACTGGCCCGGCTGGCGGCTGTAGTCGAGATACAGCATCGACGCGACGGCATCGACGCGGAGTCCGTCGCAGTGGAACTCGCTCAGCCAGTACAGCGCGTTGGCGATGAGAAAGTTCCGGACCTCGTTGCGGCCATAGTTGAAGATCAGCGTCCCCCAATCGGGATGCTCGCCGAGCCGCGGGTCCTCGTGCTCGTAGAGCGCGCTGCCGTCGAAGCGCCGCAGCGCGAAATCATCCTTTGGAAAATGCGCCGGCACCCAATCCAGAATCACGCCGATCTCCGCCTGGTGCAGCGCGTCGACCAGAAAGCGAAAATCATCCGGCGTGCCGAAGCGCGACGACGGCGCGTAGTAACCGCTCACCTGATAGCCCCAGCTACCATAAAACGGATGCTCCATCACCGGCAGCAGCTCGACGTGCGTGAAGCCGAGCCGGCTGCAATGCGCGACGAGCTTCGGTGCCAATTCCCGAAAGCTGAGAAAGCGACCGCCGCCGTCCATCGACCGCATCCACGAGCCTGGGTGCACCTCGTAGATGAGCATCGGCTCGCGCGCGTGATCGCGCGTGGCGCGGCGCTCCATCCACGCCGCGTCGGCCCACTCGTAGTCGTCGGTCTTCACCACGCGCGACGCCGTCTGGGGCGGCGCTTCCATGGCAAACGCGAAGGGATCGGTCTTGATGCGCGACGCGCCGTCGCGCGTGAGGATCTCGTACTTGTATAACTCACCCGTTCCGACACCAGGTAGAAACAGTTCCCACACCCCCGACGCGCCGAGCCGCCGCATCGGAAAGAGCCGTCCATCCCAGTTGTTGAACTCACCGACCACACTCACCCGGCGTGCCGTCGGCGCCCACACGGCGAAGGCGACGCCATCGTCACCATCGAGCCGGCGTGGATGCGCGCCGAGCTTCTCCCACAGCCGATGGTGCGTCCCCTCGTTGAACAGATGCAGATCGATGTCGCCCAAGCTCGGCAGGAACCGATATGGATCGCCGCGCTCCCACGAGCCGCCGCTCGGAAAATGAAAGCGAAGGCGATAACGCAGCGGCAGCGCCGCGCCGGCGATGAAGGCCGAGAAGAGTCCGCGACCGATCGGCGCCATCGACACCGTGCCGCCCGCGGGCTGGATGATTTGCACCGCCGATGCATCGGGATGAAACGCGCGGACGACGACGCCCTGCGTGTTGCCGCTCGCCGAGGCGTGCGCGCCGAGGATGTGGTGCGGGTCGGGATGCTCGCCGTTGAACAGTTGCAGCAGCTCGGCGATGCCGATCTCGTTCGACGAGGACACGCGCGCCGTCGACGGCGGCGTGTTGCGCGACTGGCGCGCGACCGGCGGCGGCGACGGCGCATCGCCCTCCTGCCTAGGCACGGTCCGTGGCGTCGGCTTCCGCCGTTCACCCGGCTTGCGATCGCCGTCCCGCTTGTCCTTGGACATGTCTACACCAGTGCTCGGTACATGCTGGAAGCCGGACTGATCACCCGTCCCTTTGCAGGCCCGGATCGCCCACGACCGGGATCTCGGGGCGGATCGCTTCATTCGACAAAGGCGTTGCCGCGTACGGTACACCATCGATGACGCGGCGCTCGGTGCCCTGCCTGAACAGCACCAGAGAGAATGGCGCCACGCGCACGATCGATCCTCTCTCGCTGCGAAGGTCGCGCATCGCCGTGTCGATCATTTTCACCCAGAGCTTGCCCGCGGCCGGCGCGGGCACGTTGAATACTACCTCGGACGCGCCGCCGTTGAGCAGCAGCATGAGCGTGTCGCCCTTGATCGGACGGCCGCGGCCATCCGTTTCGTCGGTCGCGTCGCCATCGATGATCATGCCTAGCGCGTGGTTCTGCGGTTGGTGCCAATCGGTACCCACCATCTCGCCGCCGTCGGGACGAATCCAGGTCAGATCCTTCGGGCCGCCATGCTCCGTCGCCTGTCCGCGAAAAAATTGGCGGCGGCGCAAGACCGGGTTCGAGTGGTTGATCCGCAGCAGCTTCTTCGTGAAGGCAAGCAGCTCGCGCTGGCTGTCGTCGAGATCCCAATTCACCCAGCTGATCTCGTTGTCCTGCGCATACGCGTTGTTGTTTCCCTCCTGCGTTCGCCCGACCTCGTCGCCGTGCGACAGCATCGCCACGCCCTGCGACAGGATCAGCGTCGCCAGGAAGTTGCGCTTGCTCCGTTCGCGCATCTCGATCACTTGGGGATCATCCGTCGGACCTTCCGCGCCCCAGTTGCGCGAGAGATTGTCGTCGGTGCCGTCGTGATTGTTTTCGCCGTTCGCAGTGTTGACCTTGTGCTCGTAGCTGACGAGATCGTTCAGCGTGAAGCCGTCGTGCGCCGTCACGAAGTTGATGCTCGCGTACGCCGAACGGTCCGATCGTGCGTAGATGTCGCTCGACCCCGACAACCTCGACGCGAGCTCGGACACCATCCCCGGCTCGCCGCGCCAGAATTTGCGCACCGAGTCACGATACTTCCCATTCCACTCGGCCCATCCGACCGGGAAATTTCCGACCTGATAGCCGCCCGGGCCCACGTCCCACGGCTCGGCGATCAGCTTCACGCGCGAGAGAATCGGGTCTTGCCCGATGATGTCGAAGAAGGCGGCCAGCCGGTTCACCTCGTACAGCTCACGCGCGAGCACGGGCGCGAGGTCGAATCGGAACCCATCGACGTGCATCTACTGCACCCAGTAGCGCAGCGAATCCATGATGAGCTGAATGGTGCGCGGGTGCTGCATGTTGAGCGAATTGCCGGTGCCGGTGAAATCGGTGTAGAAGCGCTTGTTGTTGGGCTCGAGCCGGTAGTAGGCGCTGTTGTCGATGCCGCGCAGCGACAGCGTCGGCCCCATGTGATTTCCTTCCCCGGTGTGGTTGTAAACCACATCCAGAATCACCTCGAGCCCGGCCGAGTGCAGCGTCTTCACCATCGACTTGAACTCGTAGACCTGCGCGCCGAGTCCGCTCTTGGAGTAGCGCACATCGGGCGCGAAGAAGCCGATCGAGTTGTAGCCCCAGTAGTTCGTGAGCCCGCGCTCGGCGAGATGCCGGTCGACGACGGCTTGATGCACCGGCAGCAGCTCGACCGCCGTGACGCCTAACGAGAGGAAGTGATCGATCATCGGATCGGAGGCGAGTCCGAGATACGTGCCGCGCAGTCGCTCGGGCACCTCCGGGTGCATGATCGTCATCCCCTTCACGTGACACTCATAGATCACCGTGCGATTCCACGGGATCTGCAGCAGGCGATCGTTCTGCCACGTGAACGCCGAATCGACGACGACGCTCTTGGCCACGCCGCCGGCCGAGTTCTCGAGATCGGGCTCGAGGTCCTCGCGTGCTCCGCCGACGCGATACGCAAACAGCGCGTCGCTCCACTTGATCGAGCCCGAGATCGCCTTGGCGTACGGATCGATCAACAGCTTGGCCGCGTTGAAGCGGTGGCCATGTGCCGGATCATAGGGACCGTGCACCCGGTAGCCGTAGAGCTGGCCCGGCCTCACATCGGGGAGATAGCAGTGCCAGATCTGATCGCTGCGCTCCCGCATCTGAATCTTCTCGCTCTCGAACGCGTCGGCGGCGTGCTCGAACAGGCAGAGATCGACGCCGGTCGCGTTCTCGGAGAAGATGGCGAAGTTGACTCCTTCGCCATCCCACGTTGCGCCGATCGGAGACGGCTGGCCGGGCCAGACTCGGTTCACTCAGCGGCTCCGCGGTAGAGTGTCGCGCTCCACGGCCCGATCGCGAAGCTCGGCGATGTGGCCGAGTCGCGCGCGACCCGGTTGCCGCCATAACGTGCATCGCCGGTGGAAAGAAGCTCGTGCCAATCGGAGGGCACGGCATCTGGAAGTCGTACCATTCGTGAAGTGTCGCTCAGGTTGAAGATCATCAGCAGTGGCGCGCCGCCCGCCGTCGGTGTGAGACGCGTCGAAATCCATCCCTCGATGTCGTCGTCGATCACGGCGACGCGCGCGTCGCCCGGCCGCAGCGCGGGCTCCGTCTTTCGGAGGCGCAGGAGGTCGCGGTAGAGCGCAGCGATCTCCGGACGCACCGCCCGACTCAGCCGCGAGCGACGAAAGCTCTCTTCGCTCTGCGGGTCGGGGACCTCATTGCTCCAGCCGGAGGATGCGAATTCCGCGCGACGACCCGCGCGCACGGCCTCGACGAGAGCAGCGTCGCCGTGGCTGGCGAAGTAGAGAAAGGGATTCGTCTCGCCGTACTCCTCACCCATGAAGAGGAGCGGGACGTACGGCGAGAGGAGAAGCAGCGACGCGGCGAGCCTGAGCTTTTCTCTGGGCACGAGTGTGCTGAACCGATCGCCCGCGGCGCGATTTCCGATCTGATCGTGATTCTGCATCGCAACGACGAAGCGGTTTGCCGGCACGTCGCTCGCCGGCGCACCGTGCCGGCGGCGGCGATGCGCCGAGTACGCGCCATCGTAGACGAATCGATCGCGAATCGCCTTGGCGATTCGGCCGGTGCCCCCGAAATCCTCGTAGTAGCCGCGCGTTTCGCCGGTGAGCACCGTATGCACGGCGTGATGGAAGTCGTCGCTCCACTGGGCGTCGAGCGCGAAGCCGCCCCGGTCTCCGTCGCGCACGAGACGCGGGTCGTTCAGGTCGCTCTCGGCGATCACGAGCGTCCGCCGTCCCGCCATCGCGCCATACGCGTGCACCTCGCACGCGATCTCATCGAGCACGTGCCGGGCACTGAAGTCGTAGATCGCATGCACCGCGTCGAGCCGGAGCGCGTCGATGTGAAATTCGCTGATCCAGTACAGTGCGTTGTCGATGAAGAAACGGCGCACCTCGTCGCTGTTCGGCCCGTCGAAGTTGAGCGGCCGTCCCCACGGCGTCTTGTACGCATCGCCAAAGTACGGCCCGAACTCGCCGAGGTAGTTCCCCTCGGGGCCGAGGTGATTGTAGACGACATCGAGGATGACGGCGAGCCCCACTCGATGCGCGGCGTCGACGAGCCGGCGCAGCGCATCGGGCCCGCCGTACGCGGAATGCGGCGCATAGAGATCCACGCCATCGTATCCCCAGTTCCGCGCGCCCGGAAATTCGGCGACCGGCATGACCTCGATCGCGGTGATGCCGAGCTCGGCCAGCTCGAGCAGATGCGGGATGATGCCCGCGAAGGTGCCTGCATCACTGAAGGTCCCAACGTGCAGCTCGTAGATGACGAGGTCCGCCATCGCGACGCCGCGCCACTCATCGTCGTGCCACGGGAACGCGCGCGGGTCGACGATCTGCGAGGGTCCGTGAACGCCGTTCGGCTGGCTTCGCGACACCGGGTCCGGCCGATCCGGTCCACCGTCGAGGGAGTACGAATAGAGCGCGCCCGCGCCGGCGCCATTCACCGCGCACTCGAACACGCCGCCACCCGTGCCGCGCATCGCGTGCTCGGCACCGTCGATGCGTACGGTGACGTGCTCCGAGTTCGGCGCCCAGACGGAAAACCGAGTCTCGTTCGGCGACGCGATCGTCGCGCCTCGCTGGAGGGACCAAGGGGAAGACATGAACAGCGGGTATGGGTGGAGGGTGTGGGGTGTGGTTGGGCCGCGAGATATGTGTTCTAACCACACCCCACACCCCATACCCCACACCCGTCTTCAAAACATTTTCGCGATTCCACGCAACGGAATCCACGCCCACGATGGGCGGTTGTTCAATTCGTAGGCCAACTCATAAAAGGTTTTCTGAATTTCGAAGAGCGCCAAGAGCGCCTCGATGTCGGCCGACGTCTTGGGCAAGATCCCGGCGGGCGGCTCAGACGATTCGCCGCGCGCGAGTGATGGCGGGCCCGCCGCGTAGCCATCGAGAAACGACTTTCGCGCCTCTCGCTCGAAGCGCGCCGCTCGGCTCTCGATGCGCGCATCCGCCGGTGCGCGTCGCAGCTCGGCCGTCACCGTTGCGACAGCGTAGGCGAACGAGCGCATCATCCCGGCGACATCGCGCAGTGGACTGCTGCGGACGCGCCGGTCTTCCAGCGTCCGGGCCGGCTCGCCCTCGAAATCGATGATCATCCACCGGCCGTCTCCGGCGTGCAGCACCTGCCCGAGGTGAAAGTCGCCGTGATGACGAATCAACATGCCGGCATCTTCGCTCACCTCATCGGCCAGCTCGCCGACGCGCTCCTCGAGCGCGTCGTGTCTGGCGAGCAGCGCGCGCGCGGCAGGCGCGCCGAGTTGGTCCATGGTGCCGACACGCTTCTCCAGCAGCGCCAGCGCGCCGGCGATCTCTTCATGCGCCTGCTCGGCCCAATGCACGACGTCTTCTTCGGTCGCCGGCATTGGCGCGAATTCCGGATCGTTCGCGTCGGTGGCGAGCGCCTCGTGCAGCGCGCGCGTCGCGGCGCCGAGTGCGCGGGCGTCGGCGATGAAGCCGTTCTTGGCGCTCTCGTTGGCCAAGAGAAACTCGCGCGCCCGCGCGAGGGTGTAGTCCCAACCGTCGGTTGCGCCCGACACCATCGCGGACAACATCGCCGCCACGGTGACGTGGCCGTCGCGATCCTTGATGGTGATGAGGCCGCCCAGCTTCGGCGTATTGGCGAACGAGGTGCGCTCGGTGAGAAACCGTGACAGCTCGGCGTCAGGATGGACGCCGGGCTCGAGCCGGCGGAAGAGCTTGAGGATCGCACGGTCGCCGTAGATGATCGAGCTGTTGCTCTGCTCGCCGCCGGCGAGCCGCGACGGCACGCCCGCGAGATCGATGCCCGCCCCTACTCGCTCGACGTTCCACTCCGATCCATCCGACTCGAACGACTCGCCCTGAGCAAACGCACTGCCGAGCCGGTCGCGAAAGGTTGGATCGGCCACCGCATCGAAGAGATCGCCGCGCTCGATGCCGGCGTCGATGCGCGCGAGCACGACACGTTCCTCCGTCTTCGGCTCATCGTCCGAGCGCACCATCAGCGGAAGCTGATACCTGGTAACGGCACCGTCATCGAGCGTGACCTCGACGATCGCGATCGCGCACGCCGGCGCTTCCCATGGCAGCGTAAGGACGGTGATGACGCGCGCTGCTTTCGCCGCCGCTTTCGCGCCGAACCACCGGCGTCCACGCAGGAACGACAGGAGGTCATCGGAGGCGAGCTCGAGGAGCTGCTTGCCGCTGAGCACCTGCGAGAGCTTGCCCTCCACGCGAATCGGCATCATGTGCCGGCGGCCGGAGTCGGCATTCGGCACTCCGCATTCGCAACCATTTGGGATCTGAGTGTGCCGAGGATCGAGTGCCGAATGCCGAGTGCCAGGTACCGAGTCCCCACGCTCACGCCCGCGCCAGCTTGAACCACAGGAAGGTGTGCGGTCCGAGCGTGAGCAGGTACGGCAGCTCGCCGATCTTCGGAAAGGGTTCGTTGCTGTACATCTCGATCGGCGTCCAGCCCGTGAACTCGCGCAGATCCAGCTCCACGTACTGCGCATAGCGCGACAGGTTGTTCACGCACATGATGACGTCGTCGACCACGTCATCCTTGTAGCGGCGCAGGAACACGAGCACGCGCTTGTTGGCGGGCTTGCACGGCTCCCAGGTCCCGCGTCCGAACGCCTTCGACTGCGCGCGCACCTTGATCAGACGTCGCATCCAGCGCAACAGCGAGGTCTGCGTCCGCTCCGACGCCATGACGTTGATCCCCTGGTACCCGTAGGGTGGATCGACGATGACCGGCGAGTAGAGCGCGGCGGAATCGGCGTCGGAGAAGCCGGCGTTCCACGAGCCGTTCCACTGCATCGGTGTACGAACGCCGTTGCGATCGCCGAGATAGTAGTTGTCGCCCATGCCGATCTCGTCGCCGTAGTAGACGATCGGCGTTCCCGGCATCGACATCAGCAGCGCGTTCATCAGCTCGATCTGGCGGCGGCCATTGTCCATCAGCGGCGCGAGCCGGCGGCGGATGCCGACGTTGATCTTCATCCGCGGATCCTTGGCGTACTCGCGATACATGTAGTCACGCTCTTCGTCCGTCACCATCTCGAGCGTCAGCTCATCGTGGTTGCGCAAGAAAATCGCCCACTGGCAATCGGGCGGAATCTCCGGCGTGCGCTCCATGATCTCTTCGATCGGCATCCGGTCTTCCCGGCGCAGCGCCATGTACATGCGCGGCATCAGCGGGAAGTGAAACGCCATGTGGCACTCGTTGCTGTCGCCGAAGTACGGGCGCACATCCGTCGGCCACTGATTCGCCTCGGCCAGAAAAACGCGCTCGGTGAATTCGGCGTCGAGCGCGGCGCGCAGCTTTTTCAGGACGACGTGCGTCTCCTCCAGATTCTCGCAGTTCGTGCCGTCGCGCTCGATCAGATACGGTATCGCGTCGAGCCGCAGTCCATCGACACCGAGCCGCAGCCAGAAGCGCATGGTGTCGATGACCGCCTCGAGCACCGCCGGATTGTCGAAGTTGAGATCGGGCTGATGGCTGAAGAAGCGATGCCAATAGAATTGCTGCGCGACCGGGTCCCACGCCCAGTTCGATTTCTCGGTGTCGGTGAAAATGATGCGGGCACCGGCGTACCGCGTGGGATCATCGCTCCAGACGTAGAAATTCCGCTCCGGCGATCCCTTCGGCGCACTGCGCGCCCGCTGAAACCAGGCGTGTTGGTCCGAGGTGTGATTGATGACCAGCTCGGTCACGACCCGGATGTTGCGACGATGCGCCTCGTCGAGAAATCGCTTGAAATCCTCGATCGTCCCGAACTGCGGATTGATCGCCTCGTACTCCGCGATGTCGTAGCCGTCGTCCCTGAGCGGCGAGGGGTAGAACGGCAGCAGCCACAGACAGTTGACGCCGAGCGATTCGATGTAGTCGAGCTTGTCCAGCAGACCGATGAAATCGCCGAAGCCATCGCGATCGCTGTCGCGAAAGGCTTTGATGTGGAGTTGATAGATAACTGCATCCTTATACCAGAGACTATCAGTCAACAGTTCACCCCTTGTTTCTGAGATATCAAACGTCAGATGTCAGCACTGCCAACAGCACTGATCACCTCCGAGTCAGACATCTGACGTCTGACATCTCTGACTATTCACGATCTTCTGACTCTGAGTACATGCCCCACGTGATACGCTGGATCCAGCCGTACATAGTTACGTGACCCCCTCCACCCGTAGGGGACACCTGTCAACAAGTCATCAACCACAAAAGGCTCGTCCTCTGCAAACCCAAGTTGGTTGACTGGCACAGTGACACTGCCCTCTTGCACCCGATGCGGATCCAGATTGACGACGACAACCACCTGGTTCGACCCATCAGGCGTCGATTTCGAGTAAGCCAGGATGTTGGGGTTCTCTGAACCACAGAACCGCAGATTCGTGTGGAGCTGGAGCGCGCGATTCTCGCGCCGGATGCGGTTGATGATCCCGACATCCCACTGGATGTTGCCGGGCGCGTTCCAGTTGCGCGGCTTGATCTCGTACTTCTCGCTGTCCAGATATTCCTCGCTGCCGTGCCGCAGCGGCACGTTCTCGCACAACTCGTAGCCCGAGTAGATGCCGTACGACGGCATCAGCGTCGCCGCCAGGAGCAGTCGGATACGGAACGCCGGCCGCCCGCCGTGCACCAGATACTCATGCAGGATGTCGGGCGTATTGGCGAAGAAGTTGGCGCGGAAGTACTCCGACGACTTGCCCTGCGTCAGCTCCTCGAGATACTCCCGCAGCTCGGTCGCCTTCGTGCGCCAGGTGAAATAGGTGTACGACTGCGAGAAGCCGATCTTGGCCAAATGCTTCATGCGCTTCGGGCGCGTGAATGCTTCGGCCAGAAACACGACGTCGGGATGATCGCGCTGGATATCGGCGATCACCCACTCCCAGAACGCGAACGGCTTCGTGTGCGGGTTGTCGACGCGGAAGATCTTCACGCCATGGCGGATCCAATGCAGCAGCACATCGCGGCAGGCATCCCACAGTGCGTCAC
>JALZAE010000066.1 GCA_030948535.1 Gemmatimonadota bacterium
GTCTTGAAGTAATCCGCGCCAACCGCGAGATAGCGGATCTCGGGGATCGGCTCCGGCATCGCGCGTCCCTCAATGACCAATCCCGCACCCGAGCCTCCCTGCAGCGGCAGCGATCCCACCGTCGACACCGAGCTCACGCCGGGAATCGCGCGCAGCCTCCCGACCAGATCGGCGAACATCGCGACCTGTGATTCGTCGGTGCTATAGCGCCCCTCGGGCGGTGAGACGCGGAAGCTGAAGACGTGCGAGATGTCGAAACCGAGGTCGGTACTCTGCAGCCGCGCGAGGCTGCGCAACAACAGTCCCGCGCCGACGAGCAACGCCACGGCAAGCGCGATTTGTGCGAACGCCAGCGTGCCGCGCAGTCTCGCGCGCCCCCCGCCGGTGGTGGATCCGCGACCGCCATTCTGCATCGCGCCGTGCGGGTCGGCGCGCGCGGCGCTCATCGCGGGCGCGATCCCGAACAGCACGCCGCTCACGATGGAGACGAGCAGCGTGAATCCCACTACTGTCCCATTCGAGACGAGATGATCAGTCGACGGCACGAGGCGCGGATTGAGCGCGACGAGCGCGACCGTTCCCCATCTCGCGGCGACGAGTCCGAGCGCTCCCCCGATCGTCGCCAGCACGACACTCTCGGTGAGCATCTGCCGAACGAGTCGTCCAGCGCCCGCGCCGAGCGCGATGCGGATCGCATGCTCGCGCTTGCGCGCGAGCGCGCGCGACAGCGTGACGCCCGCGATGTTTGCGCAGGCGATCAGCAGCACCAGTCCCGCCGCGCCCATCAGCACCAGCACGCCCGTGCGCACGTCGCCGAGCAGCGCGTCGCGGATCGGCAACACCGTGAGCAGATGACCCTTGTTCGCCTCGGGATATTCTTTCTCCAGCTGATGCGCCTCCGCCATGAGATTCTGGCGAGCCGAGTCGACGCTGACGCCCGGCTTGAGCCGGCCGATGACTCCGAGGTTGTGAAACTTGCGCCCGCGGTTCGGCTCGGCGACCTGCGGAGCGAGGTTGAGGGGCGTCCATAGATCGGGCGCGGCGCCCGTCGCCACGAAGGACGCCGGCATCACGCCGACGACGACGTAGGAGCTGTCGCTCAGCTCGATGGTGCGGCCGATGACAGACGGATCGCCGCCGAACACGCGCTGAAACGTCTCGTGGCTGAGGACGGCAACGTGGCTGCCGGTGACATCCTCGCCCGCACGAAACGTGCGGCCGAGCTCCGCGCGGATGCCGAGTACGTCGAAGTACTCGGCGGTCGTCTTGATTGCGCCGAGCAGCTCCGCGCCCGACTGCCCGACGTAGACGAATCCGTCGAACGAGTACGCGGTCATGCTGGACAAAGATTTCTGCCGCACGCGATAGTCGAGGTAATCGGCGCCGGAGATCTCGCGCTGATGCTCGCCGCCCGCAACGTAGTCTTCGAAGATGCGCACGAGCCGGTCGGACTCGGCGTACGGCACGCCCTTGAACAGCACCGCGTTCACGACCGAGAACATCGCCGCGTCGGCGCCGATGCCGAGTGCGAGTGTGATGATCGCCACGACGGCGAAACCGGGAGATCGGCGCGCGGTGCGGATGGTGTGGCGAACGTCGTTCGCGAGATCGCCGGCGAGCTCGCGCCAGCGCGCGCGGCGGACGCGATGGGCGTCGACGTCCTCGATGTACCGTCGCGCATCGCCCACGTCGCCGAACTCGGCCAACGCGTGCGCGCGCGCGTCGGCGTCGCTCTCGCCTGCCGCGCGTAGCTCCTCGGCGCGCGTTTCGATGTGGAAGCGCAGCTCGGCGTCGACGTCGTCGGCAACGTGATCGACCCCGCGCACGGGGAGACGAAAGAGGCGGCGGATCCCTGGGATTCGAGCCATGGCCCTTCCTTGCTGATGTGCGGGCGGCAAGCTAGGCGGTGCCAAGAACGCGGAAGACGGCTTCGGCGTACCGGCGCCACGTGGCGGCTTCGGCGCGGAGCCGTTTGCGGCCTTGGGGTGTGAGCTGATAGAAGCGGGCGCGGCGATTGTTCTCGGAGTAGCCCCACTCGGCCTCGACAAATCCGTCGCGCTCCAGACGGTGGAGCGACTTGTACATGGGCGCATCTTCGATCGCCAGCACGTCGCGGGTCCGCTGCTTGATCCACCGCGCCACGCCGAAGCCGTGCATCGGGCCGAGCGTGAGCGCCTTGAGCACGAGCACGTCGAGGGTCCCCTGCAAGAGATCGAGCGAGCGAGCGGCGTCGCGGTCGGCCATGGCTTCTCCCCGTACCTGGTTACCCGTACCTGGTATGGGGAAAATGTATGTCCGTCCCCGCGCCGTCAAGTGCGCGCTTGCCGCCCTCACGCCGCGCGGACATCTTGGCGCACCCGATCCGGAGTAACCATGCGCCTTCGTCGTTCGACAGTTCTCGCCATTCTCTCGCACTTCGTCCTCTCGCCCGTGGGGGCGCAGGCGAAGCGCACCGTCCCCGCCGTGACCGCGGCCGATCTCCGCACCCGGCTCTTCCTCATTGCGGACGATTCGATGATGGGGCGGCGCCCCGGCGAAGAGGGCGACTTCAAGACGGCGGCGTACATCGCGTCCGAGTACAAGCGCTTCGGGCTGGAGCCCGCCGGTGAGAATGGAACATTCTTTCAGACTGTGCCCTTTTTTCGAGTCAAGCTCGATCCTGCTTCGCGCATCGCTGTCGCGGGAACGGAGCTGTCGTTCGGGGTCGACTGGGCGCCGGTGAACCTCGGCGTCGCGCTGCGACCGCTCGAGGGCGCGAGCGTCATCTATGGCGGCAGCGCCACCGACACGACGCAGTGGCCGACCGCGGATGCGGCCGAGGGGCACGTCGTGGTGTTGACCGTCGGCGCGTGGAACGACGGGCGCCGCGACTTCCTCGGAACGCGAGGGATCAACGTGAGCGGACGCTTTCGCCGCGCGGCGGCGGTCGCGCTCGCCGAGCTCGACATCGCGTCACCCCTGCTCCTCGCCAATCTGCGCGACGGCGCGCTGACGTCCGACACCGCCCGCAATCGCGCGATTGCGCCTGTGCTGCTCGTCACGCCGCGCGCGGCCGCCACGATGCTCGGCGCGTCGCCTGAACAGCTCTCACCCGGCGCCGCCGGGAAGACCATCACGGGCCGCATCGGCACGGTGAGCACGCCCGTGCCATTCGCCGCGCGGAACGTGATCGGCATTCTGCGCGGATCGGACGCGAGCCTTCGTGGCGAGTACGTCTCGGTCACCGCGCACAACGATCATGTCGGCTTCAATCATGCGCCTGTGGATCACGACTCGATTCGCGCGTACCTCAGGGTGAAGCGCCCGATGGGCGCCGACACGCCCGACTCACCCGTGACCACGCCGGAGCAGGCAGCGAAGATCCGCACGATTCTGGACAGCCTGCGCAAAGTGAACAAGCCGCGCCTCGACTCGATCACCAATGGCGCCGACGACGACGGCAGCGGCTCCGTCGCCTTGCTCGAGATCGCGGAGGAGCTGGCGTCGCGCGCGAAGCATCCGCGCCGGTCGATCATCTTCACGTCCCACACCGGCGAGGAATACGGCCTCATCGGCTCGGGCTGGTTCACCGACCACGCGACGGTGCCCATCGATTCCATCATTGGTGAGCTCGACATGGACATGATCGGGCGCGGCGGCGCGACGGATCTGCCGGAGGGCGGCGTCGGCTACCTCGAGGTGGTGGGCGCCAAGCGGCTGTCCGTCGAGTTCGGGAACGTGCTCGAGGCCACCAACGCGAAGCAGCCGGTGCCCTTCACCTTCAACTACACCTATGACGCGCCCGGGCATCCGCTGCAGTACTACTGCCGCGCCGATCACTACAATTATGCCCGCTATGGCATTCCCGCGGTGGCGTTCTCGCGCGGCGAGCATCTCGACTACCACCAGGTGACGGACGAGCCGCAGTACATGGACTACGATGTGATGGCGCGCGTGGCTTCCTTCGTGCGCGACGCGGCCGTGGAGTTGGCGAATCGCGATCGCCGTCCCGCCCTCGACAAGCCCAAGGGCGATCCGCACGCGCAGTGCCGGCAGTGACGAAGACGCGCTATCGCGCGGCGACGATGCCCGCGCCGCACGAGCCGATTCGGATCGAAGATTTTCCCGCGCCGGTCCTCGAGCCCGGCGCGGCACTGTTGCACACGCTCTACTACGAGGTGTGCGGCACGGATGTGCATCTGCATCACGGACGGCTCTCCGATGTTCCCTACCCGCTCATCCCCGGGCACGTCTCGGTCGGCGTGCTGTCGCAGATTCGCGGCCCGCTCACCGACATCGACGGCGAGCCGTTTCGTGAGGGTGACACGGTCACCTTTCTCGACGTACACGGCACGTGCGGCCAGTGCCGCGAGTGCCTCGTCACGAAGCAGAGCACGCGCTGCGCGCACCGTCGCGTCTACGGCATCAGCTATGGCGCGCGCGACGGGCTTCTGGGTGGCTGGTCCGAGGCGATCTGGATGAAGCCGGGCGTGCGGCTGCTGCGTCTGCCGCGGTCGCTCGAACCGGAGACGTTCATCGGCGGCGGATGCGGACTCGTCACCGCCGTCCACGCCGTCGACCGCGCCGAGCTGCGTTTGGCCGACAGCGTCGCGGTGCTCGGCGTAGGCCCGGTCGGCCAGTCGATCGTCGCGCTCGCGGCGCTGTCGGGCGCGAGCGACGTCATCGCCATCGGCGCGCCGGATGACCGCCTCAACTTTGCGCGCCGCATGGGCGCGACGGAGACGCTCTCGCTCGATGTGCCGTCCGATGCGCGCACCGATCACGTCCGCTCACGCACCGCCGGCCGCGGTGTCGACGTGGTGATCGAGGCATCGGGAAGCCCCGAGGCGGTGAGCCAAGCGCTCGATCTCGTGCGCGATGGCGGGCGCGTGGTGATCTGCGGGCACTACACCGATAACGGCGCCGTCTCGATCCATCCGCATTTTCAGATCAACCGCAAGCACGTCGAGATTCGCGGCTGTTGGGGATCCGATTACTCGCACGTGTTCAGAGCCGTGGAGATCGCGGCGCACTTTGGGCGCACCGTGCCGTGGAAGGGGATGGTCTCGAGAACTGACACACTGGCAACAGTTGGAGAGGCCCTCGCCTCGGTGGAACGTCGCGAAGCGATCAAGGCGTTGGTGATTCCGAATGGACCCGTCGTGAGTTCTTGAGATGTCAGACGTCAGATGACAGAAACTTGGGTGAACAGGTTTGTTATCGGTGTCTGACGTCTGACATCTGACGTCTGACATCTCCAACGTCGTCGCTGCCGACTCCGCACCTGAGCATTTCATGGTCATCAGTGAGATCGATCAATTTCTCGACTACTTCCACGGCATCCGCGCGCGGACTCGCCGCGTCGTGCTCAGTATCCCGCCTGACCACATCGAATGGACCCACGCACCGGGCAAGTGGACGCTCGGTGATCTCGTTCGGCATCTCGGCGGCATCGAGCGGTGGATGTGGGCCGAGAATGCCAAGCGCCGGCCGAGCCGCTATCCTGGTCATGGTCGCGAGCTGGCGGAGGGACACGGGGCCGTCGTCGCTTATCTCGATGCGATGCATGCCGAATCCATGGACATCTTTCGGACACTCACGCCCGAGGATCTGAACGCGAAGTGCATGACGCCCGGCGGTGCCGAGCTCGTCGTGTGGAAGTGGCTGCGCGCGATGGTGGAGCACGAGGCGCATCATCGCGGGCAGATCCACCTCATGCTCTCGATGCTCGGCGCGAAGACGACGCCGCTCTTCGGGCTCACCGAAGAGGAAGTCCACGCGCGCAGTAGCAACCGCGACGCTACGGACGCGTGATGCGCAGCATCGCTATGTAGGCGAGTGGGCCGTCGTTTTGCGGGCGCGGCGGCTGGATGTCCACGAGCTCGATGCGGTAGCCGGTGAGTATCACGCTCCGCGGATCGACGGTGGAGTGGACATCGACCTCAGTCGAGCCCGCGCCCGTATCGACACGCAGCACGATGTCGGCGTCGCCGGCCCAGATGCAGAGCACGCCCATGGGACAGCGCGAATCGCTGCGGACCGATAGAAAGGTCACGCGCAGGGGCGTCCCGTCGACGACAGTGGTCGCGCCAAGTGGCAGCGCGATGGTCTGATCGAGCTGTACGTGCCGGACATCGAATGACGATGTCAGCGTCGACGCGGAACATGCCGGGCTCGCGACCGTCAGCACTGTGAGCGCGGCGCGAATCGCCGCCGTCCGGAGTCGTGTGATGTTGCGCATGCATCTACTACCCCGGCGGCGCCGCGAACGTCACCGTGCCGCGTCTTGAACGCGCTTTCCCACGTTTCTAGGTTGCGCGTATGGCACTTGCAGCTCCACGCAGTCGATCGTGACCGGCCCACTCTCTGCTGCATCAGTCGCCGATGTGCGACTACCGCGAGAGACCGATACCGTTCCGCGCGGATTGCTTCGCATCACCGCGCTCGCCGTGATCATCGCTGTGTCCGCCGCGTGCGCGGCCGTGCTGCTGACCAGCCTCATCGGGCTGATCACCAACGCGGCGTTCTACGGGCGATTCTCAACCGCCTTCGTCTCTCCGGCTCACAATCGGCTCGGACTCTAGGTGATCCTCGTGCCGATCGCCGGCGCGCTGATCATCGGGGTGATGGCCCGCTTTGGCTCGCCGGCGATTCGTGGCCACGGCATTCCCGAGGCGATGGAGCAGGGGCTGTTCAATGACAGCCGCATCTCGCCTCGGCTGACGATCCTCAAGCCGGTGAGCGCGGCGATCTCGATTGGTACAGGCGGACCCTTCGGCGCCGAGGGACCGATCATCGCAACCGGCGGCGCCCTCGGCTCGCTGCTCAGCCAGCTGCTGCACACCACCGCCGACGAAAGGAAGGTGCTCCGACTATGCGGTCGACTACCTGCAGCAGGTGATGGTGCGCGACCGTGCGTCGATGAGCGTCGTGGCGCTCGCCGCCGAGAATTCGCTCGGCGAAGTGCGCGAGTGGCTCGCGTCACACGGGCGCGGCGCGACGCATCAGGGCTTTCCGGTGATCGAGGAAAACGGCGATCTCATCGGCATCGTCACCCGGCGAGGTCTGCTCGACGACGAAACGCATCCCGATACGCTCGTCTCGGAGATCGTGAAGCGCGGGCCGGTGGTGATCTACACCGACAACACGCTCCGCGAGGCGGCCGATCAGATGATCGTCGAGAACGTAGGCAGACTCGCCGTCGTGGCGCGCGGCAATCCGCGGCGCATCACCGGGATCATCACGCGGAGCGATCTCCTCCACGCGCACCAGCGCCGGCTCGACGCGATGCACGTGGTCGAGCGAAGCATTTCGTTCGCCAGACGAAGCGAAAATTCGAGCGCCTAGGCGCGCGATAGCCTGATCCCGTTCAGTCTTCAGTCACCGACATCTGACATCTGACATCTGACATCTTCAACTACTGTTGCTGTTCTGATGTCACAGCCGTTGACCGTTTATCAATCAGCCAATACGAGAACCATTGCCGCAGTCTGCCCAACCTGTCCACCAGGAGCCACGGCTCCCCCGAGCGCGACAGCTCGTGCGTCGAGCGCGGATAGCGGACGAACTCCGCCGGAACGCCCTGCTTCTTCAGCGCCAGGTACCACAGCTCGGCATTGCCCATCGGCGTGCGGAAATCGTCTTCGCTCTGCACCAGCAGCGTCGGCGTCTTCACCTTGCGCACGTGGCGGATCGGCGACAGCGAGTCGTACATCGCGAAGTTGTCCCACGGCTTCCCGTAGAACTCGAACTCCGTCAACCCCTGCGCGTCGCTCGCGCCGTACCAGTACGTCCAGTCGCTGATCATGCGATCGGTCTCGGCGGCCTTGAAGCGCGTCGTCTTCGTCTCGACCCACGCCGTCATGAATCCGCCGTACGACCCGCCGGTGACGCCCATGCGCGTCGAGTCGACGTCTGCCCGTTTCGCCACGATGTCCACGCCCTTCATCAAGTCGACGTAGTCCTCGGCGCCCCAGCGGCCACGCGTGGCGTAGGTGAAATCGCCGCCGTAGCCGCTCGAGCCGCGCGGATTCGTGAACAGCACCATCATCCCCGCGCCGGCGAGATTCTGGAATTCGTCGAACCAGCCTTCGCCGTAGGCCGAGTGCGGGCCGCCGTGGATGTAGAGCACCATCGGATATTTCTTCGATGCGTCGTAGTTGTACGGCGTCATGAGCCACCCTTCGATCTCCAGGCCGCCGACCGAGGGATAGGTGAAGCGCTCCGCGTCGGCGAACGCGACTTCGGAGAGCAGCTTGTCGTTGAAGCCGGTGAGCTTGCGCTCGCTGCCGCCGCCCGCATCAGCGATGAACAGCTCGGTCGGATGCGTCATGTCGGTGGCGACGAAGGCGACCTTGCCATGCGCATCGTCGAAAGCCCAGCCCCGGAGTTGCCGGCGGCCGCTGACGAGCTCCTTCACCATCTTCGTCTTCGGCGATACGCTGAGGATCGCCGACCGTCCGCCGATCTCCGCCAGCATCTCGATGTCGCCGTTCGGCATCCATTCATACTGCTGCGGCTCGTACTTGAAGTCGCCGATGATATTCTGCGGCGTGCCGCCCGCGGGATCGACGATGTACAGGCGTTGCGACTTCACGCGCGTCGGCGCCGAGATGAACGAGATCCACTTCGAGTCGGGCGACCAGGCGAGCGAGCGCTCGGCACCGGCCGCTTTCGCCACGCGCTTCGGCTCGCCGCCGCTCGCCGGCATCACGAACACATCGACGTCGTTGCGCTCGCGCTCATCGCGCTTGGCGTCATAGGGCAATCGGGCGAGCGAATCGCGTTCGGCCTCAGCGGCCGAATCGGAGCGCATCTCGGCGTCGGCGACGAAGGCGATCCACTTGCCGTCGGGTGAGATGACCGCGTCGCGATGCGAGTACGGGGTGCTCGTCAGCTGCTTTTTCGGCGAGCCATCGACGCCCTGCATCCAGATCTGCGACGCGACGTAGCGCCGCGCCTCGCGTCTGCTCGGTACAAACCCGCGATCGTTGTTCTTGAAGGCCATGTCGGTGATCTGCCGGCCGTCGAAACGTTTCGGGTCGACGGGCTTGGTAATCGCGCCGAACGGCGGACGGGCCATGGCGCCCATCGTCGAGAAGGGATCGGCCGCGCGCTTCGTCGAGTCGCGCATCGCGGCGTTGTCGGCGGTGTCCGCCCACACGCCGATGCGATGATCGGCCGTGAAGGACGTCGCGTTCGGATAGTTCTCCGGTTGAAACGCTTCGCCACCCGGCTCATCCATCCGAAGCGCCCAGCGCGCGCCCTTCCCGCCTGGCCGGTTCGAGGTGAAGAACAGATACTTGCCATCGGGCGAGAAGCGCGGATTCGAGCTCTCGAATCCAGCGGAGGTGTAGCGCACGGGCGCACCCCCCGCCGTCGGCACCACCCAGATTTCGGCATGACGCTTGTTCTCGGCCTCGCGCACCGTCGTCACCGTCACGGCGATGAGCTTGCCGTCGGGCGACATCGCCGGATTACTCAGATTGTTGATCTTGTAGTAGTCGGTCGGCGTGAAGGCGCGCTTGTTCGCCGGGGCCTGCGCGCGTGCATCGAACGCGGTGCAGAGGGCGAGCGCGACGCAGGTCGCGAGAGCAGAAACACGGGACATGGGGGCTCCGGAGAGAAACGAAAGCGCGTTCGTCGCGCTGGTCACGACAGCTATACGCACGCATCTTCGGCGATGCTGTGCTCATTGCACGACCGCCGCGAAAGTGGCTCCGCCCTTGTCCCGAGGCAAGAGTAGCGATGCGATCCCCCTCGAATGCGCTGATCGTCGCTGTCGTCGCGATCGCCGGCTGCGCCAAGCCGTCGGCGTCCACCTCGGCGCCGGCGGCGGCCACCTTTCTCATTCGCGATGCCACGGTCGTGGACGGCACGGGCGCGGCAAGCCGCATCGCGAGCGTGCGCGTGACCGGCGATCGCATCGTCGACGTCGGCGCCTTGACGCCGAACGGCGACGAGACGGTGATCGATGCGTCGCGCCTCGTGCTCGCGCCCGGCTTCGTCGATACGCACTCGCACGCCGACGGCTCGATCTTCGAGCATCGCGACGCGCTCGCGGCGGTGAGCCAGGGCATCACCACTGTCATCGTGGGGCAGGACGGCGACTCGCCGCTGCCGCTGCGCGATTTCTTTGCGCGACTCGGCCGCGAGCCCGCCGCGGTGAACATTGGATCGTACGTCGGACACGGCACGCTCCGCGACAAGGTGCTCAACGGCGACTACAAGCGCGCCGCGACGCTCGCGGAGATCGGCCGCATGTCCGAGCTGCTGCGGCAGGAGATGAAAGCCGGAGCCCTCGGCCTGTCCACCGGCCTCGAGTATGACCCCGGCATCTACTCCGCGCCGGCGGAAGTGCTCGCGCTGGCAAAGGTCACAGCCGCGGCGGGCGGGCGCTACATCAGTCACGTTCGCAGTGAGGACCGCGAATTCGGCAAAGCAATCGACGAGCTCTTGACCATCGGCCGCGAAGCGAAGTTGCCCGTCCAGATCTCGCACGCGAAGCTGGCGATGCGATCGCTCTGGGGACGCACCGACTCGCTCCTGCGCGTGCTCGATGCCGCGCGCGCGTCGGGCATCGACGTCACGGCCGACGTCTACCCCTACGCGTACTGGCAGTCGACGCTCACCGTGCTCTTCCCGAACCGCGACTTCGACAACCGCGAGTCCGCGATGTTCGCACTGCGTGAGGTCGCCGCGCCGCAGGACATCGTGCTCACCGCCTACGAGCCGAATCCCGCGTACGTCGGCAAGACTGTCGCCGACGTCGCGGGGCTCACCAACCGCGATGCCGCGTCGACGCTGATGAAATTGATTCTCGATGCCGAAGCGCTCTCCAAGAAAACGGGTCGCAGCGGCGAGCACATCATTGCGGTCAGCATGGCCGAACCCGACATCGAGAAGCTGATCGCGTGGCCGTACTCGAACATCTGCACCGATGGCGAACTCGCCGGACCGCACCCTCGCGGCTTCGGCAGCTTCCCGCGAGTGCTCGGCCGCTACGTCCGCGCGCGTCACGTGCTCAGCCTCGAGGAGGCGGTCCGCAAGATGTCGTCACTGGCGGCGCGCAATGTTGGGCTCGTCAATCGCGGCCGCATCGCGCCGGGCTACTTTGCTGATCTCGTGCTGCTCGATCCGGCGACGGTTCTCGATCGCGCCACGCCGGCCGAGCCGCAGGCGGTGTCCACCGGCATCACTCGCGTGTGGGTGAACGGCACGCAGGTGTTCGCCGATGGGCGCGCCACCGGCGCGCTGCCCGGCACGGTGCTACTCCGACAGTAGGTCGCTTCGCTTCAGGGCGATGCGGACGGTCGTCCCTTCCCTCTCTTTGCTGTTGATCGCGATCGACCCGCCCCACGCTTCGACGATCTGCCGGCTGATCGCCAGGCCGAGTCCGCTGCCACTCGTCCGCGTGGAAAAATGCGGCTCGAAGATGCGCGGCAGAATCGCCGCGGGGATGCCCCGACCGTCGTCAGCGACATTGATCACCACGAAGCCGTCCTCGTGGAGTATGGCGAGCTCCACGCGTTTTGCCTCGGCGTGTCTCGCGTTCTCCAGGACGTTGAGCAGCACCTCGCGCAGCTCGTCGCCACGCGCGCGTGCCACGGCTGCCTCGTCCGCACCATGGGTGAGCCACTCGACCTCGCTCCGGCCCATCTTCTCAAGCTCGACGACGTCGCGCGCGATGGCGGCGATGTCGGTTTCCTCCGCCGGCGCGCGCTCGGCGGGCGCGCTCCCATAGCGGCTGAAGCTGCGCGCGATCTCGTCGAGCCGATCGATTTCGGCCAGGATGCGCTCGACGTTGCGATCGAGAATCTCATCGAAGTCGGCGCGGGCGTCGGCGCGCGCGCGCAACAGATGCTGCACACCGAGTCGGATCGGCGTCAGCGGATTCTTGATCTCGTGCGCCACTTGGCGCGCCATCTCACCCCACGCCAGCACGCGCTGCGCGCGCGCGAGATCGGTGACGTCATCGAGGGTCATCACCGCGCCGCCGGCCCCGCTCGTCAGCCGGGTGAGCCGCACCTGGAGCTGCCGCTCGTCGATCGTGACCTCGAACTCGCGTTCATCCTCGCGCGCTCCCTCCGGCGGAGCGAGAAAATCGCGCGCCGGCGCCGCGAGCTCGGGAGGGAGGGCACCGCTGGGACGTCGTGCCGACGCGATCGACGGCAGGAGCGATTCCGCGCGCGGATTGATCAGCGTCACGCGGCCCTCCCGATCGAATGCGATCACGCCGCTGGCCACGTTGCGCAGCACCGCCGACGTTCGCCCCTGGGCCGCCTCGAGCGCGGCACGACTTTCTCCCAAGTCCGCGGCCATGCGCCGGAACGCGGAGAAGACCGGAACGAATTCGACGGGCGGCGTGCCAGGAAGCGGCGGCTCTCGCTCGCCTCCGGCGATCGCCAAAGCCGCCAGTCGCAGTCGTCCAATCGGCTCTGCCAGCGAGCGCGCCGCGAATCCGCTCAGCCACAGCGCGAGCAGGGCGCCGACAACGGTCGAAAAGAGCAGCAGCACACCGAGATCGCGGCGCCGAAGGTCGAGCACTTCATCATTGCCGCGGGCCGGAGCGCCGAGCACGATCCGATCGCCCGCCGGTCCGAGCGTCGCGATGTAGCCGAAGAGCACGGGCGTGGGGG
>JALZAE010000071.1 GCA_030948535.1 Gemmatimonadota bacterium
AATCAGGAGACGCCGCCGGCGCCGTGAGGCTCCTTCGCCTCGCCGCGCGGTCGAGCCTCAAGACACGCAGAGCCGCCGAGGCAATTGTTACCGCGCAGCGTGCGCTCGCGATGAACGATTCGCTCGAGTCGCGCCTGCTGCTCGCCGAGGCGCAGGGTGATGCCGGTAAGGGTGGAGACGCGCTTCAAACAATCGCTGCGGCGCGTGAAGCGTTCGGCGACTCGGCAACGCTGCGCGTGTCGGAGGGATTGCTCGCGTTCACGCTCGGAAACAGCGAAGAGGCGATCCGTCATTTCACCGAGGCAATCGCGGCGGATCCGGCGGGCGCGCGGGATGCGCGCCTCTGGCTGGGATTTCTCAATCAGTCGACAGGCAAGCACGAGGAGGCGCTGGCGCAGGCCGACGCGGTTCTCGCCGTCGAGCCGACGCACGCGCTCGCTGGATTGCTGCGCATGGACTGCCTTGCGCTGCTGGGACGATTCTCCGATTTGCAAGCGCAGGTTCAGCAGATGAGCTCGCAGTTCGCGCACTTTCTGAACCTCGGAACAAGCATGGCGGCGACGCTCGCCGACCCCATCGCGCGCGGCCGGCTCATCGCCGCGCTGAAAGTCGATCCCGCCGCCGTCCCGCCTCCGCTGATCTTTGCCCTGTGTGAAGTGCTGGCGATGGAGGGCGACGTAAAGGCCGTGGAGGAATGGACCGCAATTGCCGAGAAGCGATTCCCGGAGACCCACGAGCTGTGCGAGATCAAGCGCGCCGGCGCGCTCATCTTCGCGCAACGCCCAGCGGAGGCCGCGGCCAAGCTCTCTCCATTGGTCGCCGCCGGCACCGACAGCTGGGACGCGTACTTCCTGCTCGCTGCCTGCCAAACGATTCTCAAGCAGGGCGACGACGCCCGTGCGCTGCTGGCGCGCGTGGCGATGTTCTGGCCACGGTTGCAGGACGCCGTCGACGATCGCTTTGCGCTGTCATACGTCGCGGAAAACCGAGCACCCGACGCGCTCGCGTACCTCACCGAGCAAGCGGCATCGCGCAAGCTGGGACCACTCGCGCGGCTCACGCACGCCAAGCTCCTCGTGGACGCCGGCCAGATCGACGAGGCGCTCGACATGCTGGACTACATCCTTCACATCGACGACCGTGCCGCCTTGCCGCTGACATCGGCGATTGAGGCGCGACATCTCTACGGCATGGTGCAGCTCCCCCGCGATCGGGAGCAGACGGCGGCGGCGGCGCGCACCCTGGAGGAGTGGTTCAAGCAGCCGGCCGGGATTCAGGCGGCCGCGGGTCTCTACACGGTGCTGCTCGATGAGGACAGCCTGCGGCGCCTGCTGCGCGAGAACCCAGCCGCGGACGCGCGCACGCGCTCCGCGATCGTGGAAGGACTCGCCAAGTGCATCACCAGCCGTGCGCCTTCGCAGGAAGATCTGTTCGAGGCACTACGCCTGAACCCGGGCCGGCTGGAGCTCGCCGTCGCGCTGAGCGCGCCGCATCTAAGGAAGACGGACGCGAAGGATCTCGTCGACACGATGAAGCGCATTGAGGAGATCGCTCCTGGGCTGCTCGCCGCATGGAATGAGTTGACCTTTCAGGTGCTGGCGACCTCGGCGGCGGGCGAGACGGAGCGGATCCGGGCGACGACGTTGCAGATGGGAAACTCAGGGGTGGCGCGAATCGGGTTCGCGAAGATTCTGGGATCGCTGGGCAAAATCACCGCGGAGATGGCACACGACGAGTTCAGCGCCGTCGTCGCGGAACACCCGGAGCTGGCCGACAACTGCGCGTCGCTCGAAAGCATCATGCTGATCGAGCTCGGCCTCCTCGATCGCGCGGCAGCCTGCCTCGCCCCGTACCTGCAGCAAAACGATCCACCCGAGATGATGATCGACGCGATCACCACGCTCTATCTCGCGCAGAAGGATCGCGACTCGGCCATCGCGTTCTCGCGCCGTGTGGCCGAGCGATTTCCGTCGAAGCGGCGCATCGCGCAGGAGCGGGTCGTCGATCTGCTCATCGCGGGCGAGAAGCACGACGAGGCGCTGGCAATGCTCGCCACGATGGAGGCGGAGGAGCCTCTCCCCATCGGACTGTTGGTCAGCCGGGCGAACGCGCTCGGCGGCCTCGAACGGTTCGATGAAGCGCTGGCCGCGTTGCCGAAAGACGAAGACATTCGAGATCTCGCCGGCGAGGAGCGCGGCATGATCATCCGGACGCGCGGGCGATGGCTCCGCGGCGCGAAGCGACTGACGGAGTCGATCGCCGCGTTCGAGAGCGCGAAGGCGGCCTCACCGCGAGACCCGCGCATCCGATTCGGACTGGCCAAATCTTTGAAAGCCGCCGAACGCTGGGGCGAGGCGTACGAGGCGATGCTGGATGGCGTCGCGCTCGCACCATCCGAGCTGACGTCGTTCGAGAGCGAGCTGCGGGAGCTGCGCGAGAAGCGGGGGTAGCCAGTCTTAGGGCTTCTTCGCCCCAACTGGCGCGCGTGTCGCGCCTTCGGTGGACACTTTGTCAATGTCGCGCATGTGCACCTCGAGCCCAAGGTCGGGGAGCGTGCGCGAATACCCAGCGATGAGCTGCGAGTTGTATCGGTCGAGATCGAACGCGAACGGATCGGCAGGGTCGAGATCGACGATCTGCATCTCGGCCTCGAGCATCAACATCTTGCCGAAGCGCAGCGTGCCGCCCTTGTAGAACATGTAGTTCGGCGCCTTGGCATCCGGCGGCACGAGGGGACGACGCACCGTCTCGCCCGCGGCGGGACCAAATACCTGGATCACCTGATCGCCTTCGATGCGCACCGCCGTCACGCGTCCGTGAATGATCGGCGGCGGCAAGATGCTGTCCGGCTCGAGGAAGAGATCGTTGCCGCGCACGGACGCGCCCTTGGCGCCCCGGAGGTCGAGCAGCTTCTCTAGTGAGAGGCCGAAGAGCTTCATCAGCTTCGCGCCGTTCACGCCCAGGATCTTCGTCTTGACCGGATGCAGCCGGATCAATCCATCCGGCGTGACGTCGAGCGTGGCGGTGATCTCGAAGGGAAGATCGACTCCCTTGTGCAGGATGCCGCGCTGAAGGATCTCGTTGCCCTGTACCGTCAGCTCGAGCCGCTTGAGGGGTGCGCCACGATAGGCGAACACGTACTTGTTGAGCAGCGCGCTGAGTCCCTTCGCGCTCAACCCGACTTCGGCGTCATCGATCTTGATGATGAACGAGGTCTTGTCATCGAATATCACCGGCCCGCCGGCGATGCTGCGCATGCTACCGTCCAGGTGACGGACGTGCAGCGCGATCTCCGGATCGACGAAAAAGTCCACGTTGCGCATCGAGACGCGCGTCGTTCCGCTCGGCGCGGCTGAGCCCGTTCCACGCGCGCCCGACGGCTCGCTGGGAGTTTTGGCCACCGCGCCATTCGAGGAGGCGACGACCGCGGGCGCCGACGTCATGGCGCGCGCGACCCAAGTCGCGCCCACGACGACTCCGAGCGCGACCGCGACCACCATCGCGAGCACGGAGCGGATCGGTGGCTTCCGGCCGCCCGTGGCGCGAGTCCACAATGCGCGAGATGAGTTGGCCCAGCGTTGACGCCATGCAGGCGATGTCGGCATGGCGCTATCTAGTGCAGAGAGCGCGCCCACGCTGCGGATCGGTGTGTCCGGATGTGCCGCAGCTCTAGTTGTCGGCAGTGAGCCGAAGCACGACGCGGGCGCCGAGTACGAAGAGCAGACCGATGAGCAGCATCGTGACTTGCTCCCAACGCTTCGACGCGCGTCGAGCGTCGTCGAGGGACTGGTAGATGGCGAATTCGCCGACCCGGTCGCTGTCGCCCTTCAACGCGCGGGTGTAGCTGCCGCGCGCGACCAATGGCGTCTTCCCGTGCGCCTCCGCGACGGCCAACAGTCCGGGTAAGACGAGATCGAGGGAATCACCGCGCGCCGAGCCCGTCGGAGGCGCCGAGAACGTCGCGCGCACGTGGATACGAAGGCCGGGTGCCGTATACGTCGACCGGCTCCGGACTTTCCACGACACTCGCCCCGTGTCGGCGGTGAATCGAACATCAGAGAGGGCGACCCCGCCCCGGAAATGCAGGCGCGCGCCATCGAGCACCGAATCCGCCAATCGCCGATTGAAGACGAGGTACAGCGTCGTGTCTTTTTTGAATCGCAACACGACGCCAACCG
>JALZAE010000082.1 GCA_030948535.1 Gemmatimonadota bacterium
GAGCAGGTGCTCGCGATCGTGATGCCTTTCCTCGCATAACGTCGGCATAGCGTTGATCGCGTCGAGGTGTGCCGCGGCCGCGTGCGACACGAGAGAGTTCAAGAGAGGCGGTGCGGGGACATGACCCTTCCGGTTAGTTGAAAAAGGGTTCTGCGGTGTCCGTCGCTCGCTGCTCGTGCTCGCAGAGGCTGAGCCTTGGCGGCGCAGCACGATGCCGGGTGTGAGTGGGCGTGAACACTGGGCTGACCGGTTTCGATGGCGAGGAAACCAAAGTGAGCCGCACCCTATGACTCCGGGCTTCATGCCCATTCGAAGCCGCCGGCACTGCATGATGATTCGGCGAGCCCCATCGCAGTGCTAGGCGCAGCTACCGCCTCATGCGATCTTCGAGCTCCTGACGGTACGAGCGACTGAGGCGCAGACGCGTGCCGGAGCGAAGAATCACGACGTAGTCGCCCGGGAAGTACCGCTGCATGGCCTTCACGCAGTCGAGATTCACGATCGCGCTGCGATGGATGCGCGCGAATCGCGACGGGTCGAGCTGCGCGTACAGCTTGCCGAGCGGTGTGCGCAGCAGCGGCTTTCCATTCGCGCTGTGCAGCCGCACGTATTTGCCGGAGCCGTCGATCCAATCGACCTCCGACAATCGCACGTAGGCCACGCGCCGGTCAAGCGAATCGCGACGCGCGTGAGGAATGGCGGTGGCGCGATCACGCTCGCCGCGCACCTCCGCGAGAATCGCGCGAATGGCGGAGAGCTCGGGACGCTGCCGCAGCGTGAGCTGCTCGCGCGCCCGCGCGATCGACGCCGACGCCGAGCGACTCGCGTGGGCGTGAGCGAGAGGTCCATCGCGGACGCAAACATGCCTTGGGCCGCTGCAAGACGGATGCTATCAACATCTCAGATGTGATCCACTAGTCCAGCGGTGCGCTCGAACGTTGCGCCGTTCCCGGCGCAGGAAGAACTCGGAGTAACCCATCCCGTTCAGCACCGGGCCAAGCAGCACGAGCCGAGCGACGTGCTCCGGGTGTTCGAGCGCGAAGTCGACGCTCAGCGCGCTCCCGCTCGACGAACCCACGAGTCTAGCACTCCCTATCCGGCGATCAGTTAGTAGCGCGTTGAGGTCGTCCGTCTGCGAGAACGCGATCTTGGGCTCCCTTGAGCGTCCCATTCCTCTGCTATCGTAACGGAGTACGTGCGCTCGCCCACAGAGGTCAGACCAAATCGCATCCCAACTCGCCGACCCCATCAGTCCCTCGTGTACCAGCACGATCGCAGGCTCGCCGCCTCGCGCCGCGCCGCATTCTTCGTAATAGAGTCGCGAGCTGTCAACCGTGACATAGCCTGTGAGCGCTCCACCGGCTGTCAACGCGCGCCCCGGCTGCGCGTGGACAGCGCTCCAAGCGCCGACGAGCGTACCGATCACGGCGGTGACGAACTGAAGAGGGTCAGTCATAGATTTGGAGTTAGGAATTGGTGGAGCGACGGGGTACGCCCGCATTGCGTCTGCGGAATGGGCTCCGGCAGCCTGCCGGGCCGGAGTCCGACTCGCGATCAGCGTCCCGATCAACAGCACGATGACAGTTACGGAAAGTGTGAACGGATCAATAGGACCACGTCGTAGAGCAGCTCGCAACCCGCCCAGCACAAGCGGCGCGACGCTGGTCGCGGAATGTCTCCACGTGCGATCCCAACCGCGATGCCCGCGGCCCCAATCGGTTCGCGCAGGGAATTCACACTCTCCAATTCGTGGCTTCCCGAGATCCCTGGTGTTCGCATTGCCGACTCGACGCACCACAGCGAGAGTAGTAGCGTAGTTGCTGCGCGGCCCGCCTTCTTACACGAGAGTCCACCGAGGTAGCGAGTGACCGAGACAGCGATTTCCTTGATCGGCAATTTTCTTCTTCCCTATCTCGTCCTAAGTTTGCTTGCGATGCTCTTGGTCGAGCTCATCGCCGCGGTAGCGCAGCTTCGAGGGACCACGCTACGGCGTTTCATCCGACATATGCTGGGCGATTCGGAAGGGAAAGGAATCGCAAGTGAGTTGTATGATCACTATCTTGTCCGAGCGCTCGCTCTCAGCACACGTCTGCCCTCGTACATCCCGACGCGTCTCTTCGCAGTTGCATTGAGAGACGTCGTCCAGCGGCCCGTGAGCGAGAGCGGTCTCGCGGACACAGCTGTGGCGGCACCGAACCACGACCTGCGCCAAGGCATTCGACAGATGCTGCACGACCCCGTACCGGGTCGGGAATTGGCGGCCATCGAACTGTGGTACCGCGAAGTGATGGACGGTGCTTCCGGATTTTATCGGTTGCGGACCCTCTTCCTCGTCATGATCGTCGCCAGCGCCATGGTCGTCTCGGTCAACTTCGATGCAATCCGAATTTCAAACTTTGTCGCGCGACGAGCTCTCATCGAGAAAGGCTACGAGGCACAACTTCGGGCGCGTAGTAGCCCGGATTCAGTCCCGGCGGGACGAGCAGGTGACAACTCAGGCATCAACTACGAAGGGCTCGCGTTCCCGATCGGGTGGTCCGGCGATGGCGTTACGCGAGTGCCGCGTAGTCGTGACTATTCTTCGAACTGGCTGATTCTCAAAGTGGTCGGGCTCTCCACCAGCATCCTGGCGATCATGCTAGGAGCGTCATTCTTGTTTGACCTCTTGAACCGATTCATGGTCGTTCGTTCTACGACAAAGCCGTGGGAAGGCCCGGCGGATCCGTCCCTGCCGTCGCGACCCATGGGAATTTCCCCGATGCCTCCCGCGTCCGTCGAATAACGCAGAATGGTCTCTGCGACAGCCTCACCGTCCATTTCGCGGATCTCAACTAGGTGCGTTGGATCCTCGCCGCCGAAAGCTTGCGCCCGGGGCAGGTCGTAGCTGTTCTGCGCCTGGACGATGAGGAGCGGCACGCGCACCAGAATCCAGAGCCGTGCGCGAAGTCGCGATTGGTGCTGAGGAGGGAACGACGGTGACTAGGATCCGGGCCGCTACCGCCAGACGGCGATGTCTTCGAGTCGCTTGCGCATGAGCTCGGGCACGCGCGCATCGGTTGCCGGGTACCCGACGGGCATCACGAGCATCGCCTTCTCATTCGCCGGGCGGCCGAGGAGATCACGGAGGAACCCCATCGGATTTGGCGTGTGCGTCAACGTGACGAGGCCCATGGTGTGGATCGCCGCGATGAAGAATCCGGCGGCGATGCCGCACGATTCATCGGTATAGTAGTACGCGCGCTTTTTGCCGTTCGCGTCCAGCCCGTAGAGGTGCCGGAACAACACTACCACCCACGGCGCATCGGTGAGGTGCGGCTTGTGTTCGTCGGTGCCGAGCGGGCGCAGCGCGTCGAGCCACTCGGGAGGAGCTTTTCCGCGATAAAATGCGCGCTCTTCATGCTCGGCC